>JASHQL010000375.1 GCA_030039155.1 Streptosporangiaceae bacterium
CTTCAGGCCCCAGAGCCCCATCACCACCATCGTGCCGGCGGTCAGCACGACCGGCAGGTACCTGGCGAGCTTTGCAGCCGGGCCGGCTGTCGAGCGGTCGGCTGCGCCAGACCCGGCAGCGGCAGGCTCGGCAGCAGCGGTGGGACCGGCCGAGGCAGCGGGATCGGCCGAGGCAGCAGGACCCGCCGCCGGTGCCTGTTCCGGCCGGCCCGCCGGCGCCCTGTTCACGCCGCGCCGCCCCGCTGGCTCACCGATGCGGCGAAGGTCTCCCGCCACCGCTCCGGCGAGTTGAAGTCCTTGGACGCCGCCCGGTACTCCGCGGACAGCTTGGCCCACCGCCGCCGCAGCTGGCGGTGTGCCCGCCAGCTCCGCAGCCCGATCGAGCGGAATCGCTTCGGGTCGCGCCGGTACCAGGCGGCACAGGTGCCGTCGGGCCGTGAGACCACCGCGCTGTCCAGCTTCACCAGCACCCACCAGCCCGCGTCCTGCCAGGGCAGCGCCATCTGCGGCCGCTGCAACGCGCTCTTGCGTACCGGCTTGAACTGCCTGATCGCACCGGACAGCGCCTTGGTCAGCAGGTTGACCTTGTTGGTCGGCGTGGTGTCGTCCTTGACCGCCTCTGGCGCCCGGCGGCGCGGCCTCGGGAAGCTCTCCAGATCGGCATGCTCCTGGGCGTCGGTAAAGCCGGTACGCACCTGCCTGAGCTCGGCCAGCTTCGAGCCGATCTCCCGGTGCAGGTGCTCGGGGCCTGACAGCACGTCCTCCATCGCCATCAGCCGCAGCGTGGCCGTGGAGTACTGCATCGAGAGCAAGTTCTGCAGCTGCCGCTCCAGGCTCTCGTACAGCATCTTGCCGCCGTGCGGCTGCGGCGAGTGCAGCAGCGCGGCGACGATCCGGTTGCGCAGGTGGTAGTAGGCCTGCCAGTCCAGCGCGTCGTTCTTGTCGGTCCACGGCGCCTGCCAGGAGCCCATGCCGGGCAGCGAGACCGTGGGATAGCCCTTGTCCCTTGCCCGGACGCCGTACTCGGCGTCGTCCCATTTGATGAAGACCGGCATGGCCAGGCCGAGCTCACGGATGATCTGGGTCGGGATCAGGCACATCCACCAGCCGTTGTAGTCGGCATCGGCGCGGCGGTGCAGCCACGGGGTGTTGCGCAGGTTGCGGCGGCCGAAGTCGTGCCGGCTCACGGTGTTCGGCGCGTTGCCCCACCACCACCGGTACGGCGCCACGGCCTCGGCCCAGGCATGCAGCACCGAGCGCTCGTACATGCTGAACATGTGGCCGCCGACGATGGTGGGCTTCCTGGCCAGGTCGGCGAACGTCACCGCGCGGACGATGCCCTCAGGATCGAACTGGACATCGTCGTCCATGATCAGCAGATAGTCGCTGCGGCCGGCTCGCACGGTCTCGTCCATGGACCTGGCGAAACCGCCGGACCCGCCGAGGTTGCCCTGCTCGATCACCTGCAGCCGGTCGCCGAGCCGCTTCGCCGCGTCTGCGAAGTCGGGGTGATCGGCCGGGTGCCTGGTGCCCTGGTCGATCACGTACACGGTGTCGACAAGGTCGAGCATGTCACCGGCGTCGCCGAGAACGCGGATCTGCTGCACCACCTCGTCGGGCCGGTTGAAGCTGGTGATGCCGATGCTGACCCGGCCGTGCCGCTGCTGGCTTTGGTCAACCACGCCGAGCCAGTCCGCCTCGATCAGGGTGCTGCCGCGGGGGCCCGCGACGATGTCGAACCAGTACCAGCCGCCGTCGATAAACGGGGTCAGCGGCAGGTTGCGCTCGATGGTCTCCGGCTCATCCGACTCGATGCTGATGGTCTCGAGCGGATGACTGTGGCCGCGAGCTGTGGACTTGTACAGCACGAGCTTGCACTCGCCGGCCAGCCTGACCCGCAGTTGCACCGTGCTGACGGTGGTCCACCGGCGCCAGTAGCTGGCCGGGAACGCGTTGAAGTAGGTGGCGAAGGAGACTCGCTTGCCTGGCAGCACGATCGCGCTGCGCCGCGGGCCCACCTCCTCGACCAGCGAGGTCGGCACATCGTGGCCGAACCTGATGCTGGCCTGCGCCTCGCCGACAGCGGCGCTGGCGGTCGCCGCGCCGGCCTTCACCTTGGTGCCGGTGAGGGCCTCCGAGGCCATCTCCGCGGCGAACTCGGCCGCGCCGCGGTCCATGTTCGTCTCCACATAGAGCGGCACTACGTCAAGATCGTCGCTCGGAAACACGACCCGCTGCAGCACCCGGAGCTGCCCGCCCCCGGCTGCCTGCTGCTGGGCCGCTGCGATGACCTCGCTTGTCATGTGTCTCCTGCCTGCGTGTGATTGA
Source organism: Streptosporangiaceae bacterium (assembly GCA_030039155.1). Lineage (GTDB taxonomy): Bacteria > Actinomycetota > Actinomycetes > Streptosporangiales > Streptosporangiaceae > JOPF074. The sequence goes on from JASHQL010000375.1 coordinate 2,329, forward strand.
GGGGTTCGTGGCCTGCGAAGTGCGGCCGCAGCCGGTTCTCGTACATGCTCAGCGCCGACGCGATCGCCATGTGCATGTCGAGGTACTGGTAGGTGCCGAGGCGGCCGCCGAATAGGACGTTATCCTCCCGGTCGGCCATTTCCCTGTAGGCGAGCAGCCGGGACCTGTCGGCCTGGGTGTTGATCGGATAGTACGGCTCGTCGCCGCGGCTGGCGAAGCGCGAGTACTCCCGCATGATCACCGTCTTGTCGGCCGGGTACCAGTCGCGCTCCGGATGGAAATGCCGGAACTCGTGAATCCTGGTGTACGGCACGTCCTCGTCGGCGTAGTTCATCACCGGAGTGCCCTGGAAGTCGCCGGTGTCGAGCACCGACAACTCGAAATCGAGCGTCCGCCAGCCCAGTTCGCCTGCCGCATAGCCAAAATACTCGTCGAGCGGGCCGGTATAGACCACCGGGACGTCCCCCTGCAGATCTGACCTGACCGAGAAGAAATCCGTGCCGAGCCTGACCTCGATATTCGGGTGATCCGCCATCCGTTCAAGCCAGGCGGTATAGCCGTGGACCGGCAGGCCCTCGTAGGTATCGGAAAAGTACCTGTTGTTGAAGGTATAGCGAACCGGCAGCCTGGTGATGATCTCGGGCGGCAGTTCGGTCGGGTCGGTCTGCCATTGCTTGAACGTGTAGCCGCGGAAGAACGCCTCGTACAGCGGCCGGCCCACCAGCGAGATCGCCTTCTGCTCCAGGTTCACCGCGGTGCCGGCGGTAACCTCGGCTGACTGCTCGGCGACCAGGGCCCTGGCCTCGTCCGGCGACATCGCCGCGCCGAAGTACTCGCAGATCGTGCCCAGGTTGATGGGCAGCGGGTAGACCCGGCCCTTGTAGATCGAGAACACCCGGTGCTGGTAGCCGGTGAAGCCGGTGAACCGGTTGGCGTACTCCCACACCCTGGCGTTGGAGGTGTGGAACAGGTGCGCGCCGTACCGGTGTATCTCGATCCCGGTCTGCGGCTCCGCCTCGCTGTAGGCATTTCCGCCAATGTGCGGACGGCGGTCAAGAACGAGCACCCGAAGGCCGAGATCCGCGGCGCACCGTTCCGCAATGGTCAGCCCGAAAAAGCCGGATCCGGCCACCACCAGGTCGATATTCACTGGTTCACCGGCTGCTGCGGATCACGCCGGTGGGCGGCGGCTGACATCTGTGTGTAATCCCACTCACGCTCGTAGTCCCAGGCCGACTGCGACCGCGACAGCATAGCCGGTTCCTCCTGCACCCGCCCCTTGTAGTGCGCGACGATCGGGCCGTAAAACGCCCGCCTGAACCACCAGGGGACAAGCCGGTAAGCGCCGCGGATCAGCACGTTACGCGCGAACTCCGCGCGGCTGGTAAAGCCGGTCCTGAGAAACTCGCGCTGCAGCCGCAGCTCGGACCGCAGCAGCGCGGTGCCGCCCCGGCGCTTGAAGGCCGTCGCGCCGACCCGGTAGAACACCAGCGGGTCGGCTACGTTCACCGCACGGGCGCCCTGCAGCAGCATCCGGGCGAACAGCGAGTAGTCCTCCATCAGCGGCAGGTCGCCGTAGCCGCCCGCCGCCTGCACGGCGCTGCGCCGGTACACCACGGTCGGGTGGTTGAACGGGTCGTGCATCCTGGCGTACCGGTGGATGGCCTGCTCGCCGATTGGCGGCACCCGCTGGCCGACGATGTCGTCGGTGTCGGCGACGAACTCAAACAGCCCGGACCCCACGATGTCGGCGTCCTCGATCAGCGGGACTTCCACCTCGAACCGCTCAGGCACCGCCACGTCGTCGGCGTCCATCCTGGCCACCACGTCATGCCAGCTCGCCGCCAGGCCGTGGTCGAGCGCGGGGCCGAGCCCGCCGTTGCGGTCGAGCTCGACCAGCGTCACCGGCACCGGGCTGGCCGCGCTGAGCTCGGTCAGGCACTGCTGCAGCTCGGCCCTGACCGGGCCGTCGCGGACAATGATCACCTGGTCAGGGCGGACCGTCTGATCGTCGACTGCGCTGCGGAAGGCCCGGCGGAGGAAGTCGGTCCGGTCTCCGTCATAGACAGGGACCAGGAGCGAGAAGGGCTCGTGCACGGGCTTTAGTCGCCTTCCACCGTTCGGTCACAGCACTGCCGCTGCTCTGCACGGCACAGTGTAGGGTGGTTTGTCGGCTGTGTACCGGGGTTCGGCCTGACGCCCCGGCCGCCAGCAGGTGGACGCTATATTACTAGGGCCCACGTGCCGCTTACTCCAGGTCGCGCCTGCCACGGGGCCCGCTGGCTGGCCGACGGCAGGCCGGGCGGCGCGATCACAGACAACCCCGCGAGGTTCGCACTTGGACGCCAACGCCGGCCAGAGTCCCGCCCCAGCGACGCCAAGTCCCGCGCCGGCGGTACCGAAGATCTACCTGCACATCGGCGAGCCGAAGACCGGCACCACCTTCTTGCAGCAGGTGATGTGGCGGAACCGGTCCGAGCTGGCGGCCAGCGGCGTGGTGCTGCCCGGCCATCATCCGCAAGATCACTTCAGGGCCAGCCAGGACCTGCGCGGCATCCAGAAGCTGGCCAGCGATCCGGCCGGCGCCTGGACCGGCGAGTGGGAGATCCTGGCCAGGCAGGCCAAGCAGGCATCGCGGGTAGCTGTCATCTCGCACGAGCTGTTCTCCGCCGCCGACGCCGAGCAGGCCGAGCGCGCGGTCGCCAGCCTGCAGCCGGCCGAGGTGCACATCGTGATCACGGTGCGTGACATGGGTACCTTGCTGCCGGCCGAGTGGCAGGAGACCGTCAAGCACCGGAACACCCGGAGCTGGACCGGCTGGCTGTCCGACGTCATCGACACCGAGTCGGTCGCCGCCGACCGCAGGCAGTGGTGGTTCTGGCGGGTGCACGACACCCTGGCCATCCTCGGGCAGTGGGCCAGCTACGTGCCTGCGGACCGGATCCACGTGATCATGACGCCGCCGCGCGGCTCGGCCAGCGGGCTGCTCTGGGAGCGGTTCGCCGGGCTGCTCGGCATCGACCCCGGTGTCGCCGACACCGGCAGGGCCAGGGCCAACACCTCGCTCGGCATGCCGGAGACCGAGTTCCTCAGGCGGCTGAACGAGGCGCTGCCAGCCGAGGTCCCCGACTGGTTCTACATGTGGAACGTCAAGGAGACGCTGGCGCACAAGGACCTGGCGGAGCGGCCGGTGACCGGGCGGCTTGTGCTGCCGGCCGACCGGGACGCCTGGGTCAAGGAACAGGCGGACACGCTGATCGCCGGCCTGCAGGAATCTGGCTACGACATCATCGGCGACCCCGATGAGCTGCTGCCAAGGCCGGTGAGCGAGGCGTCGGCCAGTTCGGCCGACCAGCCGGCCGAACAGGTACTCGACGCCGCGGTGGCGGCCGCCGCTGCGCTGGTGGTCGGCCAGTACCACAAGGCGTTTCCTGCGGCCAAGCCGCAGCAGCAGGGCGGCCATGGCGGCCTCGTCGGCAGGGTCGAGTCGACGGTTGCTGCCTCGCCCAGGCTCAAGCGCGCGGTCCGCGACCTGAGCAGCCGCTCATCGGCGGTGCGCAGGCTGCGGATCGTGGCCTGGAAGGCCATGGAGCGGACCAGAACCAAGCGTGCAGGTCCAGGGCCATCGGGGTCCGGGGTGTCCCAAGACGCCGTGTCCGCCAAGGGCAACGCGGAGAAGCCGTAACGATGGCCAGCGTGGCCGCCGTCATCGTGACCTTCAACCGCAGGGAGCTGCTGCTCGAGGCGCTCGCCGCGGTGCGGGCACAGGGCAGGCAGCCGGACTCGGTGATCGTGGTCGACAACGCCTCGACCGACGGCACCGCGGCAGCGGTGGCGGCCAGCGCACCTTCGGCCAGCCTGGTCACGCTTGACCGCAACTACGGCGGGGCCGGCGGCTTTGCCTACGGGCTGGCGCTGGCGCTGGCTGGCGGCGCCGACCTGATCTGGCTGATGGACGACGACACCGTACCCGAGCCCGATGCCCTGCAGGCGTTGCTGCAGGCACGCGACCGCTACCGGCCGGCGCCGCCGGCCCTGGTCGCCAGCCGGGTGGTGTGGACCGACGGCCGGGCGCACCCGATGAACACCCCGAGGGCCAAGCCGTTCGCCGGCCAGGCAGAGCGGGCCGCGGCGCAGGCCGCCGGCTGCCTGCCGATCAGGTCGGCCTCGTTCGTCTCGATCCTGGTCGATGCCGCAGCCTGCAGGCAGCGCGGGCTGCCGGTGGCCGACTTCTTCCTGTGGAACGACGACTTCGAGTTCACCACCAGGCTGCTGCGCGGGAACCGCGGCCTGCTCTGCCCGGCGAGCGTGGTCGTACACAAGACCGCCAGGTTCGGCTCGACGAGCACCGACCCAGGCGAGCGGTTCTTCTACGAGGTCAGGAACAAGATCTGGACGCTCAGGACGCGCTCGCTCGGGCCGCTCGAGCGTGCCCTGTACGGCGGCGCCACGCTGCGCCGCTGGGTCAAGACGTTCGCCGGCTCGGCGGACAGGGCGACGCTACGGTCGGCGCTGCGGCGCGGCGGCGCGGCCGGCTTGCGCGGCAGGCCGAGGCCCAACGACCAGGTCCTGCCCGAGCTGGCGGCGCTACCCAAGACCGTGCACCACGAGCACCGAGATGCGCAGGCCAAGCGCACCCTTGGTGACCAGGTAGCTGCCGGTCAGCCGGCTGATCTCGGTGCCGTCGGCGCGCTGCCTGGACAGGGTGGTCAGGTACAGGGCCGAGGCCGCGTTGAAGACGGTGACGTCTGAGTCGAGCACCTCGGTGCGCTGGTAGCCGGCCGCGAGCAGCTGGTCCACCTGCTGCTGCAGCATCCCGACGACCGCAGCCTCGCTGGTCAGCGCGAAGAACCCGGCGTCGGTGGTGACCAGCCAGGGAACGCCGTAGTAGGCAAGCAGCGCGGAAGTGTCCTGCTCGCCGCGGCAGCAGGCAGCGAACGCGTCCAGATACTTGCCGAACCAGCTGCTGACCTCGCCGCGGTCCATCGAACTCAGGACTCGGCCGCCTCGGCCTGGGCCGAGGGCTTGGCTGAGGGCCGGGCTGAAGGCTGGGCCGAGGGCTCGGCCGAGGCAGCCGAGGCACCGGCCGGCGGCTGGCTTGCCGCCTGGTTGCGTGCCCTGCGGTAGCTCAGCAGCGCGCAGATGCCGAACACGCCGGCCGGCGGCAGGGTGACCACGGCCGGCAGCTCGTACCGCCAGGAGTACTCGAAGATGTCCGGCACGAACAGCACGATGGCCGCGGTACCGCTGAACAGCAGGCAGCCAAGGGCCTGCAGCCCGGCGGTGCCGGTGGCGGTCACCGCGGCGGACCGCGCGGGCCTGCGCCGCCACAGGATGCGCAGCGCGAGGATCGAGCCGCCGAGGCCGGCCAGCGCGAACACGGCGAGCAGCGGTCCAGGCGTGTAGCCGCCGTCGAGCTGATAGCCGTGCAGGAACGCGGCGATGGGCTTGTTGACCAGCGCGCTGCCGCCGTAGGACGGGTCGAGCGGCCTGGCGCGGAACGGGCCGAAGGCCCGGCGCTGCACACCCACGATGATCGGCCCGCCCGGCTTGAGCAGCTGGTCACCGTCCTGGCCGACCGCGGCCTTCTGGCTCACCATGCAGTTCTGCGCCGACAGCTTGCTGCTGGCCGGGCAGATGTTGATCCACGGCGGGTAGGTGGGGTAGCTGGTCTGGAACTGCCAGCGCTGGATCGGGGTGACCCAGTGCGTCGGCTGCCGGGTCGGGGCGAACAGCCGCACCGCGTCTTCGAGGATCGACACGGCCACCCGCAGCGGCTGCTGGTGCTCGATCGCGCTCTTCAGCTCGCCGATCAGCTTGCCCCTGGTGCCAGGCGGCACCGGCGCGGAGAACAGCGGGGACTGGCCAGACTTCTCCAGCGCGTCGGGGCCGAGCGCCTGCTGCTCGGCCGGCGTCGGGCAGAGCGGCCGGACGTCGGCCGGGATCTTCAGGGTGGCGCAGTCGGCTGCGGCAACTAGCCGGCCGGTGCTTGCCTGCGAGCGGGCCAGCCAGAAGTGCCCGTACCTGGCGTAGGAGAAGCTGCAGTAGGCCAGGATCGGCAGCGCGAAGGCCACCGCGAGTGCCGCGGAGAAGCGCACGGCGCGCATCCAGTCGCGCACCGACACCAGCAGGAACAGCACCAGCGGGATGATCAGGATCTCGCCGACCTGGCGCACGGTGGCGGACGCGCCGAGGATGAAGCCGGCCACGATCGCGGTCCGCATGGTGATCTGCGGCCGCCACAGCAGGACCACAAGGCCCGCGACGATCATCGCCTCGAACCAGGTGTCCGGCATGATCATCTGCTCCATCTGGAGCTGATAGGCGTCAAGCAGCACCGGCGCCGCGGCCAGCGCCGCCCACCAGCGGTTCACCCCGCGGCGCAGCAGCAGCGCGTACAGGGCGACCGCCACCGCCAGGCCGAGCAGGTGCTGGACCGCGGTCACCGCGCCGAGGCCGCCGAACGGGACAAGCAGCTTGAGCGGCACCTTGTAGCCGAGCGGCTCTGAGCCAGGCGAGGCGCCGTACAGGTACTTCAGCGAGTCCACATAGATCAGCGCCGGCCGGTACCCGACCTCGGCGAGCACCCGGAGCGCGAGCCCGGCGGCCAGCAGGATCGACAGCAGCCAGTGCCGCCGCAGCAGGGCCTGCGTGCTGCCGAGCCTGGACCGCGGAGCGCCCGCCTGCGCGGCTTCGGCTGGCCCGTCGGCCGGCGACCCGGCCTGCCTGCGCCGCCGCAGCACGGCGCCGGCCCGCGCGGCGAACTGTGACGCGGTCATCTGTGGTCGCGCCGGGATGCGAACGGCATGAGTACAGGCTCCTTGACGGCAGGCGATGACGAGGCTACCAGCATGGACAGGCTGGCCGGGGCCGATGGGCAGCTAATCGCTTTTCCGGCAAATCACCGCACCGGCCGACCCGCAAGGCTATCCGTCATGTGCTCGCCAAGGACGAACCAAGCCAACTCCACGGTCGTCCACAGCCTGGCCATCGGGGTCGGCGGCACTCGCACGGCCGTGCCATGCTTGGACCCATGACTTCGGGTGATTCCCAGTCACGCCGAACCTTTATCGGCATGGCTGCGGGCGCCGCGGCGATACCAGCGGCCATAGCTGCGTGCGGCACCCCAGGAAACGGCAAGACGCCAGCGGGCTCGACCAAGAACGCGTCCGCCAGCAAGCGGTTGGTCAGGGAAAACGATCTGCCGGGCGACCGGCACTGGGGCATCAAGCACATCGGCGCGCAAGACGCCATGATGGGCTACACCGGGCAGGCCAGCGTGCTGCCTGGCGAGCCGATCACCCTGTACGCCTCGACGACCGCGCGCTCGTTCAGCGTCAAGGCATTCAGGATGGGCTGGTACAAGGGCGACCTGGCCAGGCTGCTCTGGCAGTCGGGCACGCTGCCAGGCAAGCGGCAGCGCCCCTACACCATGGTCGAGTCGACCAGGACCATCCAGACCGACTGGGACATCTCGGTGACCATCCCGACGCACGACTGGCCGGAGGGCTCGTACCTGCTCAGGATGGACTCAGACCACGGCCAGCGGTTCGCGCCGGTGACGATCAGGTCGGCGGACTGCAGGGGCAAGACCGTCATCAAGAACGGCACCGCCACCTGGCAGGCCTACAACTCCTGGGGCGGCTACAACCTCTACAACGGCCCCGGTGGGCCGGCCAACTACAACAACCGGTCGTACGCGGTCAGCCTTGACCGCCCGTACGACGCCAACGGCGCCTACATGTTCCTCTGGCACGAGCGCAAGTTCATCGCGCTGGCCGAGCGGCAGCCGGGCCTTGACCTCGCCTACGTGTCAAGCATGGATATCGAGGCCTACCCTGACCTGCTGAAAGGCGCTAGCTCGCTGTTCTCACTCGGGCACGACGAGTACTGGTCGCCGCCGGAGCGCGCGCACGTGACGGCCGCCAGGAATGCCGGCACCAACCTGGGCTTCCTCGGCGCGAACTGCTGCTTCCGGCGCACCAGGCTGGCCCCGACCAGGCTCGGCGACCGGCGGCTGGTGATCTGCTACAAGACCAGCTACATGCAGGACCCCGAGTACGGCAAGAACAACAAGCTGGTGACCAGCGACTGGCGGGAGCCGCCCGATCCTGACCCTGAGTCGTCGATGATCGGCACGCTGTACGAGTCCTGGCCGGTCGACGCGGACTACGTGGTGGCCACCCCGGACGCGTGGATGTTCCACGGCACCGGGGTACAGAAGGGCACCAGGCTGCCGGGGCTTGTCGGCATCGAGTACGACAGGGTGAACCCTGACTCGCCGATCGAGCGGCCGATCCAGATCGTCTCGCACTCCCCGGTGACCTGCCAGGGCATCAACAGCTACTCGGATTCGGCGTACTACACGCACAAGAGCGGTGCCGGGGTCTTCAACGCCGGCACGATGCGCTGGGTGGCGTCGATGAGCGGGCTCGGACACGAGTTCGGCCTGACCGCGCGGACCGCGGCGTTCACCAGGCACGTCAGCCGCAACATCGTGCACGCGTTCGCGCACGGCCCGGCCGCCGAGAAGTTCCCGGCGCACGACAACCTGGCCGCCATGCAGGAGTGGGCAGGCGACCCGATCGCGAGCCAGCACAACCTGTGGCCACCGATCGTGCTGTAGCCCGCTGGCTATTTGTGCTTGCGCCGCCGTTTTGACTTTGGCGGCCCGGCGAGCAGGCCGCACAGCGTCATGCCGATAGCGGCGGCTCGGACCATCCGGCCGCTGCGTGGAATATCGGTCATGAACTAGGTTTTGCCAGCTCAGGCATGGCAGCGGGGGCGCCGGTCACGGGCTCGGTCCGGCTCCTCGAGATCGCGCGGTACACCAGCGAGCAGGCCAGCGCGATCGCGAATACCAGCGCGATTCCGGTCGAAAGGTTCGTGCCCACCATGTGCCGGGTGGTGGAGATGCCCGCGAAGTAAGCCGGCGGGATGAACGCGGTCGCCGCGCAGCAGGTCATGCACAGCACCAGCACGGCCGCGTCGCGCTGCCAGCGGTTTGGGCGCCGCATCGCGATGACCGCGATCGCCAGCACCGCCATCGCGCCCCACAGCGGGAGGTACCAGCCGAAGCCAAGTCCGGCAGGCAGCTGGTGCATGAGCCAGGTCATGACGATCACCCTGGACTCGTACGCGCCGGGACGATGCCCGGCGTAAACCGGGTAATCGCCGAGCTGGGTGACCCGGAACTTCTGCGCCTGAATGGCGGCGGCCTGGCCGATCGTCCAGATGCTGGCCGGATGCGTGATCAGGTAGTGCGCGATGTTGCTGTCGGTGAACTTGGTCACGTAGCGGAAGAAGTTCGGGTTCGTGCGCACCGATCGCGGATGCCAGTAGTACCGGCCCGCGTACCGCTTCCAGCTGGCCGGCAGGCCGAGCGCGCGCAGCGCAGGCCCGGCGGTCGAGCGCTTGTTCACGATGTCGGTGAAGATCATGTCGACTGCCTGGATGTAGTGCAGTCGCTTGCCGTAGTGACTGGTGAAATCCCAGCCCAGGTATGCCACGGTCATGATCGCGAGCAGCGCCGATACGCCGAACGCGGCAGCGCATTCCCTGGTCCTGAACCGCTCAAGCCGCCGCCAGTGGCCTGGCTGCGCGGTCGCCAGCACGATCGTCAGGCAGATCGGCATGGCCAGGATCAGGTACTGCTCCTTGGACAAGATGGCCAGGAAGCCGCCGGTGCCGGCCAGCACAAGCCCGATGATCGTGCTTCGCCAGCCCCGGCCGAGGTACAGCACGCCGGCCGCGGTCAGCAGCAGGCCGACCAGCGCGGCGCCCTCGCTGAACGGCCCGGCGAACACGTCGAAGAAGGCCGAGTCGGCGATGAAGAGCCAGATGACCGCGGCGACCAGCAACTGCGCCCACAGCCTGATCCGCAGCCCCATGGCCAGGCTCGCGATGCCGACCGCGGCGAGCGCGCACATCAGGATGCCAAGCGCGATCATGTTCAGCGCGCCGTGCAGGCCGAAGACCGGCGTCAGCAGCCTGGCAATCTCCAGCGGCACGAGCTGCGACGACGGGTACGGCGCGCGGCCGTCGCACTTCGCCGCGGTGTCGTACTGGAAGTAGGCGTACCTGAAGAACCTCGGCATCCCGTGGGTCACCGGTTCGAGGCCAAGGCCGCACATCAGCCGCGGGCCGTCCCGGTTGTCGGCCTGGGCCACCGGCACCGGCACCAGGAACCGGATCATCAGCCCGGTGAACGACAGCGCGAAGATGCTCAGCCAGCGGCGGCGGAAGCTGGTCAGCTGCAGCGCCGACCGCCAGCGCTGCCACCGGCTCGGCTGGGCAGCAGGATCGGCAGGCGCAGCGGCGCCGTTCGCCGATGCCTCGGCTCGGCTTGACTCTGTCACTGGATTCCCTTGATCGCCCGCAGCAGCGGGCCAGCCTTGGCCTTCGTCGGTGTCTGCCCAGCCAGCAAGCCTTGCCGCCAGCGCACCAGTACTGGATGATACCGCCGGTGGTTGTTCCGGCCCGGCCGCGGAGCGGCTTCCAATGCCTGCACATGACCAGTTCATGACCATTCCGGGATAGTGCAGCTGAGCCGCTCTCCCGCACCCCGCCTGGCCTACTCGCCGGCGAATGGCACAGCTAAAGTTGCGTTATGAACCGACTCGGGGACCTGGAACGGGCAATCATGGATGTGCTCTGGGACGCTTCCGAGTGGCTGACCGTGCGGCAGGTCAGCGGACAGCTCACCGAGCGTGACCTTGCCCATACGACAGTGATGACCGTGCTCGACCGGCTGTCCAAGAAGGGTTTCGCCCGCCGCGAGCGGGACGGCCGGGCCTGGCGGTATCGCGCGGCCGAGAGCCGGGAGGCCTACGTGGCCGAGTTGATGCTGAGCGCGCTTGACCAGACAGGCGACCGGCAGGCCGCCCTTGCCAGGTTCGTGCGCAGCGTCTCGGGTGCCGAGGCTCAGGCCCTGCTCGGGGCGCTCGAGGCGCTGGGCGAGCCGCCGGGGGGGTTGGGGGGGTCGTCCCCCCGGACTGGCACAGCCTCTGGGAGCTGAGTTGCCGTGTACCTCGCAGTTGTCGTACTCGCCGCGGTCGCACTCGGCTGCGTGCCGGCTGCCGAGGCGCTGGCCGCGGCACGCTGGCCGCGCAGGTCGCCGGCTGCCGCGATCTTGCTCTGGCAGGCGCTCGGGCTCGGCTGGGGGCTCGCCGCGGTCGGCGCGCTGATCGGCATCGGCGCGGGCGGCGGCGAGCTGGCCGGCGCC
>JASHQL010000376.1 GCA_030039155.1 Streptosporangiaceae bacterium
TCGTCCTCCCAGTACGGCCAGCGCCACATGTACTGGCTGAGCACTCCGATCGTGGTGATCCCGGCCTGGATGGCGTCGACCGCGTTGTCCAGCGAGCCAGGGCCGCCGATGGTGTTGTCCGCCGCCTCCGGCTGGATCGGCACCGTGTGCGTGGTCTCCCACCAGTCCTGCTGCGTCATCAGCAGCGGGCCGGTCTCCTGCGGCGCGGTCAGCCGCAGCGCCTTGGGCAGCCCCATCCGCCGCTCGGCCAGGATGTTGAACCGGTCAGGCGGCCGGACACCGCGCCGCAGGCTGTCTTCGTAGATGCAGCCGAGCGCCTCCCTGGTGTCAGGCCAGGTCGCCAGGCCGATGTTGATGCAGGTGCAGGAGATGCCGTCGGCCGCGGCGCGCTCCCGCCAGGCCCGCTCAGATGCCGCGCCCTTCTCCTGCAGGTACAGCGATGACGCCAGCTCGAGCGTGCGGCCAAGCGCCACCCCCTCGGCAACGGCGTCACGGCCGTCTGGCATGTCCGGCGGCAGCAGGCCGGCAAGCGATACCGAGGTCGTCATTCTGCACTCCTAACCGGGCATGAGCCAGCCGCCGTCCACCTGGAGGATCTGGCCCGTGGTGTAGCCGCCACCCGGCGACGCCAGGTACAGCACGCTCTCGGCGATCTCGTCCGGATAGCCCATCCGCTGCAGCGGCGTCGCGGCCTTGGCCTCGGCCAGGTGCTCGGCCGGGATGTTCCAGTCGGCGTCCCAGTTCGCCTCGATCATGCCGGGCGAGATCGCGTTCACCCTGATGTGCGGCGCCAGGTCCCTGGCCAGCGCGGCAGTGAAGCCGCGAACCGCGCCCTTGGCCGCGCAGAACGACACACTGACGGAGTTCACCAGATTCTCCTGGTTGGTGCCGTTCCCGTAAGAACCTGCGAAGTTTACGATCGCCGGCTTCTCCGCCTGCCTCAGCCATGGCAGCGCGAGCTGGCAGGCCAGGAACGTGCCGCGGACGTCAACCTTGAACAGCTCGTCCCAGGCAGCCGGGTCGGTGGCGTCAAACCGGACGGCGTCCGCCGCGTCGATCCGGCCGAACGCGTTGACCAGCACCTCGATGCCGCCGATCGCGGTGGCGGCGGCGGCCAGGAAGCCGCGCAGCGACTCGGCGTCGGTCACGTCGGCCCGGCCGGCGAACGTGCTGCCGCCGGCCGCGCCGAGCTCGGCGGCAAGCTCCTCGGCGGCGTTGGCTGACGAGCGGTAGCCGATGGCCACGCTGGCGCCCTCGCGCGCGAACGCACGTGCGCAGGCCGCGCCGAGCACGCCAGCACCGCCGAGCACGACGACCGGCGCGCCGGTGAAGCGGCCGCCTCCCATCGGGTCTCCCGTCCTTGTCAGGCCAGCCAGCCGTCCTGCAGCCGCCAGTTGTTGTAGCTGAACCCCGCGCCCGCCGACAGCCCGCGCACGTTGTTGGCCGCCGCGTCCACGTAGGGCACGTTGCCCCAGACCAGGTAGCCGCCCTCATTGAACTGCTGCAGCTGGCACTCCCGCCAGAGCTGCTCGGCTTGCGACGGGTTGGTCGCGGCGATCGCCCTGGAGATCAGCGCCTCCGCGGCTGCGCCACCGCTCTGATCGCCCCAGTGCGTGTCCGGGTACGGGCAGCCGATCGTGTACTCGGACCGGTAGGCGGCCAGCAGCGACCCCACCGGCTGGTCCACCTCGTAGCCGAACGGCCTGACGGTGAACCCGCCTGCCGGGGTGAAGTAGGTGGCGGCGCTCTCGGTGTTCACCACGACCTTGACCCCGGCCGCGGCGGCCTGCTGGGCCAGGATCGTCGAGGACTCCACCATGCCGGGCAGGAAGTCGCAGGTCGGCAGCGTGAAAGTGTTGCCGAGCACGCCGGCGGCCTTGAACAGGGCCTTGGCCTTGTCCGGGTCGTGCTCCCGCTTCAGGTCGGCGGCGTAGTACTGGGTGCCAGGCGCGAGCAGGTCGTAGGCGGGGGTGCCGAAGCCGGCCCAGGCGCCGTCGATCATCGCCTGCCGGTCCACCAGGTACTTGAACCCCTCACGGACCCGGTTGTCGGCGAACGGGCCCTTGTCCACCCGCATGCAGAACATGTAGCTCTGCGCGGCGAACGGGGATGCGAGGATCTGCACCTGCTTCTGCGTGAGCTGGCTGCGCGCGGTCACCAGCGGCAGGCTCGGGAACAGGTTGATCGTGCCTTCAAGCAGCGCGTTGAACAGCGAGTTGGTGTCGGTGAACGAGGAGTCAACCACGAGCTGGTCGACGTACGGCTTGCCGGTCTCCCAGTAGTCCTTGTTCGCGGTGAACACGCTGCGGCTGCCTGGCGTGAACGACTCGAACTTGAACGGGCCAGTGCCGATCGGGTGCTTGGCGCTCGACTTGACCGTGGCGCCGTTCTGCACCACGGGAAAGTCGAAGTAGGCGAAGATCGTCGGGAACTGGGCGGCCGGGGTGTTGAGCGGCACCTGCACGGTGAGGTCGTCGAGCGCCTTCACGTTCTTGAAGTCGATCATGCCGGTGAGGAACCCGCTGGAGAAGTCCAGGTTCGGGTTCGACCAGACGGTCTTGAAGTTGTACACGACGTCGTCGGCGCCGAACGACTTGCCGTCGTGCCAGGTCACGCCAGGCCGGAGCTTGAACACCCAGACGCTCGCGTCGGTGTTCGGCTCGGCGGACAGGGCCAGCCCAGGCACCAGCGGCGTCACGTTCTTGCCCAGGTAGAACAGCAGGTTGTACAGGTTGTAGTCGCGGACGAAGTCGGGCGTGCCGACCGAGGTGCCGGGGAAGAGGTTCTCCTCCTGGCCGCCGCTGATCACCCCGACGGTGAACGCGCCGCCCCGCTTCGGCGTGCCGCCCGGCAGCCGGGTCAGCGCGCTCGGCCCCGAGCTCTTGCCGTGCTTGGTCGGGCTGTTCAGGGATCCGCCGCAGGCCGCGAGCACCAGCCCGCCGGCTAAGCCGGCCCCCGCGCCGAGGACCTGGCGCCTGGTGGGCCGCGGGGGAGTCAACGGGGGTCGGCCCCCAAGTGCAGTGCTGAGCGGCTGGTTGTTGTCCATTCTGGCCGCCTCCAGGTTCGATCTGCGCCCCAGCCGGAGCATCCCTGGCACAAGGGGCGAAATCCCTTGTTGTCAGCGGACACTAACAGCGCGTTGGACACCGTGTCTAGAGCCGTCAGGCAACGCCGCGCACCGGCCCATTCGGCGCGATAATGGCTCGGGTAACGCCGCCGGGCGCGATATTCGCTTGCCCGGTAACTGCGCAGATGACAGGCGGGACTGGTGGAACCACTGCAGGCCGACGATCCGGCCTGGATCGGGCGGTACCGGCTGCTCGGCAAGCTCGGCAGCGGCGGCATGGGCATGGTCTACCTGGCCGAGTCGCCGGGTGGCCGGCTGATGGCGGTCAAGCTGATCAGGCCGGAACTCGCGCAGAACGAAACGTTCCGCGACCGGTTCGCCCGCGAGGTCGAGGCCGCCAGGATGGTGGGCGGCGTGTTCACCGCGCCGGTGGTTGACGCCGACCTGACCGGACCCGCGCCGTGGCTGGTGACCGCCTATGTGGACGGGCCAGGCCTCGACGCGGCGGTGCAGCAGAGCGGACCGCTGCCAGCCGAGTCGCTGCTCGCGCTCGCGGCCGGCCTGGCCGAGGGCCTGAGCGCGATTCACGCGGCCGGGCTGGTGCACAGGGACCTGAAGCCGGCCAACGTGCTGCTGGCAAGCGACGGCCCGCGGATCATCGACTTCGGCGTGTCCAGGGCGCTGGACGGCACCGGGCTGACCTCGACCGGCTTGATCCTGGGCACGCCTGGGTTCATGTCGCCTGAGCAAGCAGAAGGCGGCCGAGTCGGGCCCGCCAGCGACATCTTCAGCCTGGGCTCGGTGCTGGCGTTCGCCGCGACCGGGGATGGCCCGTTCGGCTCGGGCAGCACGCCGGCCCTGCTCTACCGGGTGGTGCACGGCGCGCCCAGTACCGACGGGCTGCCCGCGGAGATCAGGCCGCTGGTCGAGGCGTGCCTGCAGAAGGATCCGTCGCGGCGGCCGACGGCCGACCAGATCCTCGCGCAGGTCAGCGCGATGCGCCCGGCGGCAGGCTGGCTGCCCGGAACGGAGGCTGCCGGGTACCAGCAGACCCAGGCCGTCGTCGAGGCGCCAGCCGCCCCGCCGAGCACCTTCGCGCCACCGCAGCCCGAGTCTGGCTACCGGTCTGGCTCCGGGCCTGGCTCCGGGCCTGGCTCCGGGTCTGGCTATGACCGGCCTTGGCCGCAGGCGGCGCCGGCTCAGGCCGGATACGACCAGGGATGGGGCACGCCGAGCGGGCAGACCGGCCAGCTGCCGCCGAGTCCGGTGCCGCGCCGACGCAGGCTCGGCTGGCTCTGGGCCGCGGTGGCGGCGCTGGTCCTGCTGGCCGGCGGCGGGGCGTTCGCGCTGATCGGCCTCGCCGGTGCCTCCAACGGCCAGGCCAATGGCCCGGCGAGCGGTTCTTCGTCCACGCCAGCGGCCAGCTCGAACCCGGCCGCGG
>JASHQL010000377.1 GCA_030039155.1 Streptosporangiaceae bacterium
AGCCGGAAGTATGTCACCGACGTCAGCGTGCTGGTCGCGGCCGCCGCTGATGCCTGGGCGCTGCGGCGCAGGTTCAAGGGGTGACAGTGAGCGAGCGAAGCGGTGTCGGCACTGTCGAACTCGCCATCCTGGAGGAGATAAGCGCGCTCGGCGCGCTGCCGAAGCAGGGCTACCTCAAGTCCATGCGGGTGAACACGGCGGTCCAGGTCCGGCTTGGCCTAGCGCCCAAGTACAGCTACCGGATCATCATTGACCTGACGCAGCCCTGGCAGCTGCAGCTCCCGCTGGTGGACGGCCAGGGCAACTTCGGCGGCCGCGGCGACGACCCGCCGGCCAGCGAGCGGTACACCGAGTGCAGGCTCTCTGCGGTCGGCCAGGTAGTGCTGGCGGCGGAGCGTGGCGAGCTTGCGCCGGTGCCGGTCGGGCTGATCAATGGCAACACCCACCTGCAGGGATCCTGGCCGCCGTTCCGGCCGCAGGGCGTGATCGACGCGATCCGGCTAGCCGCTGGCAATCCGCACGCGACCGACGATGAGCTGCTCGATGTGCTCGGCCCGCCCGACTTCATCACCGGCTGCTCGGTGACCGGCGACCAGGCCGCCCTGCGCGCGGGCCGGCCGGCCGAGATCCGGCTCGAGGCCCGGATCAGGATCGCCACCGGTGCGGCCTTCGCTGCCGAGTACCCAGGCGCCGAGGTATCGCGCCGGCCAGCGGATAGCACCCTGCTTCTGGTCGACAAGTTCCCGCCCTACGCCAACATTGACGAGACGGTGAGGACTATCGCCGAGCGCGCTCACCGGCGGCATGAGCGCGCCTACCCAGAGCTTGACGCGGCATCCCGGCTGCCGTTGAACAATGTCAACGATCGGTCGAGCAGCCGCAACGGTTGTCTCGTCGTCTGCGTCCTGGAGCCCGATGCCGATCCGGAGCGGGCGCGCGAGCGGCTGCGAACCGTCTACGGCGTGTCCGTCACGCTGCCGGTCAGGCTGCCAGGGCCGCTCGCCAGCATGATCAGGCAGTGGGTGGCAGCGCACCGGGGCGAGGACGTCATGGCGAGCCTGGCGGCCCTTGCGGAAGCGGTAGCGGCTCAGGGCTCGTACTCGGGCGGCTAGACCGCGTGGCCGACCAGGGTGCCGATGCCGTACGTGAGGCCGGCCGCGACCGCGGCCAGCAGTAGCTGCCGCAGCGCGCCGCGCCAGAACGGCCGGGAGGTGATCTTCGCCACCACGCCGCCGCCGGTGAACGCGGCGAGCGCCGCGAGCCCGAGCGCGATGCCGAGCACCCCGCCGCCGTTCGCCTGAGTGAAGAAGTACGGCAGCAGCGGGATCAGCGCGCCGATCGCGAACGTCACCAGCGACGCGGCTGCCGCCTGCACCGGCGACGGCAGGTCCTGGTGGTCAACCCCGAGTTCCTCGCGCACGTGTACCTTGAGCGCCTCCTCCGGGCGCTCGGACAACTGCATGGCGAGCTGCTCGGCGGTATGCGCGTCGACGCCGCGGCGCCGGTAGATCCAGGCAAGCTCCCTGGCCTCGGCGACCGGATGGTGCTCAAGCTCGTACCGCTCCTTGGCCACCTCGGCCTGGACCAGCTCGTTCTGTGAGGACACCGACACGTACTCGCCGGTCGCCATGGAGAACGCGCCGGCCGCCAGCCCGGCCAGGCCGGTCAGCACGATGATGTTGTGCGACCCGCTGCCGCCGCTCACGCCGGAGATCAGCGAGACGTTCGTGACCAGGCCGTCCATCGCGCCGAACACCGCAGGCCGCAGCCAGCCGCCCGACACGTCCCGGTGGTGGTGCGGGCCGTCGTCGTGCGCTTCAGGTTCTCGCTTGCTAGCAGCAGTCATCGTGTCCGCCTTGCGGTCAGTCGGCTCGGAGCGGGCAAGTTCGCAGCAGCAGGCCGGTACCGGAAGTTATTCCCAGGCGAGCTCAGGCGGCTCAGGCTAGCGACTGCGGCGCGGGCCGGCCGCCCGACTACCTTAGGCATCCGGCCCGGCCAGCCATGACCCGGCAGCGACCCGGTCGATGTCCTCGCCGAACGGCCGGTCGGCCTCGATCGGCTCGATGACCTGCGCCAGGCCGGCCAGCAGGGCACCGCATCCCGGCGGCCATGGCCCGGCCGCCAGCGCGCACGCCTGGAACGCGGTGAGCGCCTCGCACGCTGCCACCGCGCGGGCCCGCCGTAGCGCTTCCCGCAGGTTGACCGCCGCCGCCCAGGCAAAGGTCTGCACGTCCTCCTGCCCGGCCGATGTCTCGATCTGGCCGATATAGGTGGGCATCGCCAGCCGGCGGAGCGCGTGCACCTCGCCGGCCGCGCGCTTGTGCACCGCCACCAGCCCGGCGTCCGGCCCTGGCCGGCTGGCGAGCTGCGCGGGCAGCCCGGTGACGTGCGGGTCGAGCAGCCGGTGCGTGCGAGCCGCCGCCACCTCGGCCGCGTGCGCGATCGCGGCGGCGAGGTCGTCGCAGTGCGCGGCAAGGTCGAGCCCGTAGAAGCCCGCAGTGCCGACGAACCGGCCGTCCAGGAAGGCCGGCGAGTCCGTCACGCCGGCCAGCGCCCGGCGGACCGCTGCGGCCAGCCGATCGGCGGCTCGCAGCGCGTGCGCGAGTACCGGCCCGGCGGCGCGGAACGACACCGGCGCCTGCAGCATCCGCGGCTGCCCGGCGGGCGAGATGATCGCGCGCAGCCGCTCGAGCACGGTGCCGAGGACGGCGTCGCCGCGCGCGCAGACGCTGGCGTAGGGGTCCACCGGCGCGCGCACCGCCGCGATGGACAGCGCGGCCGCCGCCGTCAGCATCGCCAGCAGCGAGCCCGCCTCGGCCTCGGCAAGCAGGCTGAGGGCGGTCGCTCCCGGCACGCCGGCCAGCAACGCGATGCCCTCCTTCGGGCCAAGCTCGAACGGGGCGAGGCCGGCCTCGCGCAGCGCATCGCCGGCCGGACGGGTGCCACCGGCCCGGTCAAGCACGCGGCCGATGCCCGCGAGCGGGCCGAAGCAGTGGGCGAGCTGGATGACTTCGCCCGCGCAGCCGGCGCCGCCGGCCGGCACCGCCGGAGTGATGCCGGCCGCCAGCAGGTCGGTCAGGGCGTGACAGATCGCTGCGGACGCGCCGGCCTCGCCATGCAGGAAGGTGCGCAGCCGGACCGCGATGATCGCCCTGACCTCTGCGACGCCGAGCCATGGCGCGCTGCCGGTGGCCCGGCCGGCCAGCAGGTTCCGCTGGTGTGACCGCTGCTCGGCCGCGGAGAGGCTGACGTGGCTGAGCGCGCCCATGCCGGTACTGACCCCGTAGACCGGCGGGCCG
>JASHQL010000378.1 GCA_030039155.1 Streptosporangiaceae bacterium
GTGGTCAAGCAGGTGCTGCCCTCGGTCGTGGAGATCCGCACCAAGACCGGCCTCGGCTCGGGGGTCGTACTGAACTCCGCGGGCGACATCGTCACCAACGCTCACGTGGTCGGCGACAGTACGAGGTTCGAGGTGCTGATCTCGGGCCTTTCTGGGTCACTGGATGCCCACCTGGTCGGGTCGTGCCGGGCCGCCGACCTGGCCGTCATCAAGGTCAGCGCAGCTGCCCGGCTGCGCCCGGCCAAGTTCGACGCGCCCGGGGTGGCGGTCGGGGACCTCGTGCTGGCCATGGGCAGCCCGCTGGGGTTCCACAGCACCGTGACCGAGGGCATCGTGTCCGCGGTCGGTCGCGCCGTCAGCGAGCCGGCCGAAGCCGGGTCGCCCGCCGTCACCCTGCGCGGCACGATCCAGACGTCGGCCGCGATCAACCCTGGAAACAGCGGCGGCGCGCTGGTGAACATCGACGGGCAGGTGATCGGGATACCGACGCTGGGTGCCGCGGGAGAGCACGGCTCCGCGGACGGCATCGGGTTCGCGATCTCGGCAAGCACCGCCGTGCAGGTGGCTCGGCAACTGATCGAAGCCGCCAGCACCGGGAGCCCGGCCACCTGCTCCTAGCAACCTGACAACCTCCCTTTTCGCGCCGCGCAGTTCTTGCGCGGCGCGAAAGTCTGTTCCGCCGGGCCGGGTCGCCGGGCCGGGTCGCCGGGTCTGGTCGCCGGGTCTGGTCGCCGGGGTCAGCCCGAGCCGCGGGAGTCGGCAGTCGTCGGGTCTGGCAGCACCCGAATTCGCAGGCTTCATGCCTGTACGCAGGCTCGCTACGATGATCTGACTGACATGACGGGGTGGCCGATCGGATGGACAGCTGGCGGGGACGCCCTCTGGTGGGACGATCCGAGGAGCTATCGGAGCTGTCGTCCCGTGCCTCCGATGCCCGCAAAGGCCGGGCCCAGGTCGTCCTGATCGAAGGAGACGCCGGCTACGGCAAGACCGAGCTGGTGCGCCACTTCCTGCGCCAGTCCTGCGACGGCTTCGTGGTGATTCGCGCCGAGGCAGAGGAGCTGGCCACCGACGCCACCCTCTACCTGCTTGGCCAGCTCGGAGTATCCACCACGGACGGGCCGTTCGCCGCCGGCATGGAACTCGTCGGTCATCTCGCCGAGCAGCAGGACCTCGGGCCGGTGGCGCTGGTGATCGAGGACCTGCACTGGGCCGATCCTGCGTCCCAGGACGCGCTGCTGCTTGCGGCCCGCCGGCTCAGGGAGGACCGGGTTCTGGTGATCGCGACCACCCGGCCGGACGCTGCCAGGAACGCAGCCTGGGAGCGCTTCGCGCTGAGTGACGATCGCGGCAGCCGGATCCGCCTCACGCCACTGAGCGTGGACGACGTCCTCCAGCTTGCCGATGGCCTGCACATCCCGCTGAACAGGCGGGGCGCCGAGCGGCTGCATCGCCACACGGCCGGTCACCCGCTGTACCTGTGCACCCTGCTCAGCGAGCTGACGCCCGCCCAGCTAGCCGGCCGGGGCGACGACCTGCCCGCGCCCACGTCGCTGGCCCTGACCACGGTGTCCAGGATGGCTCAGCTTTCCGCCGACGCCAGGGCGCTTGGCTCCGCCCTCGCGGTGCTGCGGCAGCGCACGCCGCTGCCTACCGTTGCTGCCGTCGCCGCGCTGAGCGAGCCCTCCAAGGCGCTGGACGAACTCCTCGCGAGCGGATTCGTCACCGCTGCGCCGGGAGAGCCAGGCACGCCAGTCGAGTACATCCATCCGCTGTACTCGACGGCGGTCTACGAGGACCTCTCGCCGACTCGGCGGCAGGAGCTGCACCGGGCGGCTGCGGCCGTGGTCGAGCAGGGCGCGGCCATGGAGCACCGGTTCCGGGCGGCCGACACCTTCGACGGCGACCTCGCCGCGCAGCTCGACGGTGCGGCGGCTGGCAAGACGGCCGATGGTGAACTCGGGACGGCCGCCACCTACATGCTGTGGTCGGCCAGCCTGAGCGCCAAGGCGGCAGTTCGCGAGCGCCGCCTCCAGGAAGCGGTGTCGCTGGTCCTGCAGGCCGGTGAGACCGAGCGGGCCGAAGGCCTCAGGGCGCAGCTCGAAGCCTGCGCGGACTCGACCTTCAGGGACCAGCTGCTCGGCACCCTCGCGTGGGACGAAGGGGACGCCGTCGAGTCAGAGAAGTGGCTGACCAGAGCCATCGACGGCGCCGATCCGGAGGCCGACCGGGTCCCGCTTGCGGCATCGCTGGCCTTGAAGGCCTACCTCTGCGTGACGCACGGGCGCATGGATGAGGGCCTGGCTTTGGCTCGCCGGGCGTTCGATCTCGGGCTACCCGACCGCCGGTCGGACTACCTGGGCTGGGCAGCCCTGACGGTCGGGCAGGGAGCCTTCGCCGGAGCCACCAAGAGCGTTCCCCTGCTGGCGGATCGGCTGCCCTCCCGGCCCGACGATGTGGCCGTCGAAGATTGTGACCTGCTGGTCCTTCGCGGGCTCCTCAACTTCTACGGACAGCGGGCCGAGGCAACGATCGCCGACCTGCGGGCCGCGGTCAAACTGCTCAGGCACGGCCCTATCGCCTCTGAGCTTGCCCGGGCTCACCTGCATCTTGGCCAGATGCTGTTCCTCGTCGGTGACTGGGACGGGGCGCACCGGCATGGCGCCGTCGCGCTGTCTTTGTCATCAGACGATCGCCAGACGTGGGTCGGGCCGCAGGCCCACTGCCTGCTCAGCTCCATCCTGGCGTCGCGGGGGCAGATGGAGGACGCCAGCGCGCATCTCGAAGCCGCCCGCGAGGGCTTCGAGAAGGCGGACTCGCTCGAGGCCTATGCCTGCATGATCATCACGGAAGCCGACATCGCATGGGCTCGCGGCGACAGCGAACGCGTCGTGCAGCTGTTCCTG
The DNA here is from genome assembly GCA_030039155.1 of Streptosporangiaceae bacterium. GTDB lineage: Bacteria > Actinomycetota > Actinomycetes > Streptosporangiales > Streptosporangiaceae > JOPF074. The sequence continues at coordinate 2,907 of JASHQL010000378.1, forward strand.
CCCTT
>JASHQL010000379.1 GCA_030039155.1 Streptosporangiaceae bacterium
GGGCGGTGTCCGATGACTCGCGCGGCCACATGATGGATCCCGGCGGGGGCACGATCCCGGAGAGCAAGGTCATCGGCCGCGCTTTCGCGATCGCCTGGCCGCCGAGCCGGTGGCGAATCCTGCCCATCCCCGCCACCTTCGGCCAGCCGGGCATCGCACGTCAGGCAGCAGCCGCCGGGAACGGCCGGGTGCTGCCAGCTGACTCGGCTGACTCGGCTGACTCGGCTGGTGTCCGGCTGCGGCCGGCCGCGCCGCTGCTGCCGCTGGCCGCCGGGCTGATCACTGCTGCGCCGGTCACCCTGATCAGGCGCCGGCTTGGCCGGCGGCGCGGGTGACGGCATGAGGCAAACTCAGCGGCAGCTCGCCCGGCGGATGGCCATGCGCAGGGCAGCCCAGCGCCGGGCGGCGCAGCGCCGTGCGGCCGAGCTGGCGGCGACAGCAGCCCGGCGGAGAGCCATCTGGCCGCGGCCGGTCGGCTACACGCCGAGGCGGGACGGCGGCCTGGCTGGGTACGAGCGTGTGCTAGCCAGGGCTGGCCTCGCGCCGGTCGCCGGGATCGACGAGGCGGGCAGAGGGGCCTGCGCCGGACCGCTGGTGGTCGCCGCGGTGATCCTGCAGCCAGCGCGCGTTGCCAGCATCAGTGACCTGGCCGATTCCAAGGCACTGACGGCGAAGGTCAGGGAAGCGGCATTTGACCAGATCATGGCCTGTGCATCCGACGTCAGCGTGCTGGTCATCCCGGCGGCCGACATCGACCGGTATGGCCTGCACGTGTGCAACGTGGCTGGCATGCGCAGGGCGCTGGCCGGGCTCGGCGCCAAGCCAGGCTACGTACTCACCGACGGGTTCCCGGTCCGCGGCCTGGCCACGCCTGCGTTGGCCATGTGGAAGGGCGACCAGGTCTCGGCGTCGGTGGCGGCCGCGTCGATCGTGGCGAAGGTGACCAGGGACAGGCTGATGTGCGAGCTGGCCAGGGATTACCCGGCGTACGGGTTCGCCCGGCATAAGGGATATTCCACGCGAAGCCATATGCGCGCGCTGGACGAGCACGGGCCATGCCCCGAGCACAGGCGCAGTTTCGTGAACGTGAGCGCCGCGGTCCGGGCCCAGCTGGCTGACCAGCTCGAACCCCTGGCGGACGCTGACCTGGCAGACAGCCCGTTCATCGCGCAGGGCAATGGGCAGAATGGCCCTATCGTTGACCTCAGCGACGAGTATGGCTGGCCAACGGTAGGCGTGGCGGCAGCGGCACGCGACGCTTGCTCGGAGGGGAGAAGATGAGCGCGGAGGATCTCGAGAAGTACGAGACCGAGATGGAGCTCCAGCTCTACCGCGAGTACCGGGACGTTGTCGGTCTTTTCAGCCATGTCGTGGAGACCGAGCGCCGTTTCTACCTGACGAACGAGGTCGAGCTCAATGTCAGGACCGCCGAGAACGGCGAGGTGTACTTCGAGGTCACCATGCAGGACGCCTGGGTCTGGGACATGTACCGCCCGGCCCGCTTTGTAAAGAATGTACGGGTCGTCACATTTAAGGACGTGAACGTCGAGGAACTCGCCAAGAGCGACCTGCAGATCCCTGACGAGAAGTAGCCGGTGTGCTAGCCGGCTGAGTTCTGGCCGCCAGGCCGGGTCAGCGGGAAGCGATCTTCGTTGCGATCGATTTTGGCGTACGCGGCCTGCAGCGGGTCTATGCCGCATACGTCAGCCAGCCTGATCAGGTAGATCAGCACGTCGGCCAGCTCGTCGGCGAGCCTGGCGGCTGCCGCGGGATCACGCAGATGCGCCGCGACCTGGTGGTCGGGTACCCACTGCAGCTCCGCGGCGACCTCGCCTACCTCGCCGGCCAGTGCGAGTGCCAGGTTCCTCGGCGTGTGCGCCGGCCCCCAGTCCCTGGCTCCGGCGAACTCCCTGAGCCGGTCACGCAGGCTCTCGAACTCGTTCGGCACGGGCAACCAGCGTACGCCAGCCCGGCCTTGCCAACCGGCGGCGATGCAGAGCGCACCGTCAGCCAGCGGCGGCTGTCCACAGCGGCCTGGGTGCGGCCGGAGCGCTGCACAGGCCGCGCCGCGGCAGCGACGTCCGGGTCGGCGCCCGGCATGCTGACCGAGGAGGTGGTCAGGGTGCACGTGAAGGACCAGCTGGGCAGGCAGGGCGAGGACATCGCCGCCGAGTATCTGCAGAGCCAGGGCATGGTGGTCATCGACCGGAACTGGCGGTGCCAGGAAGGCGAAATCGACATCGTGGCTCGTGACGGCCGCACGCTGGTGGTGTGCGAGGTGAAGACCAGGTCGGGGCTCGGCCGCGGCGGGCCGCTTGAGTCGGTGAGCCGGCAGAAACGCAGCCGCCTGCGCCGCCTGGCGATCCGCTGGGTCGCGGCCAACGCCGTGCTGTACGACGAGATCAGGATCGACGTCATCGGCGTGCTGCGAACGCCGCAGGGCTCGTTCACGGTGCAGCACGCGCCCGCCGTCGGCTAGCGATCGTCTGCGGTCAGCGACCGTGAACCGGTCTGGAACACCGGCCAGCACACCTCGGTGACATGGCGCGACTCGTCGCTTGTGTCGGCTGCGGTGACCAGGTAGTGCTCGCGGATCGGCCCGTCGACGCCGATCTCGCGCGCCGCCACATAGCTGCCGAGCGCGCCATAGGTCTGGTCGATGTCCGCGAGCGGGCCGTGGTGCACCGCCACCGCAAGCTCGGCCGGCGGGACATCGCGCATGCTGGCTGGCCCGGCTGCCTGGATCTCGGCCGCGACCGGCCGGAACGCGACCACCTCGGCCGCGCCGAACTGGAACAGCTCGGCCGGGTACAGCGCGGCCTGCGGCCCGGCCGGCTTGACCGCGGCGGCCGCAAGCGCGCTGTCCAGTTCACCGAACGCGGCTGCCAGCCAGCCGTCGAGATCGGCGAAGGCGACCTGGCCGGCCACCGTGATCGCGCGCACCCGTGCCACCGACCTGTGCTCGACGGTGATCGGGGCTGGCGGCCGTTCGAGCAGCGACCTGAGCGAGGCGACGGTCGCCTGCGTCACCGCCAGCTGATCCTGCATCCGGCGCAGGTGCGCGGCCAGAATCTGGTTCCTGGCCCGCACGTCAGGAGCATCGAGCACCTCGGCGATCTGATCGAGCGGCATGCCCAGGTCACGGAACCGCCGGATCACCTGAGCGGTCGGCACCTGCTCCGGCTCGTAGAAGCGGTAACCAGATACCGGGTCGATCTCGACCGGCACCAGCAGCCCGACCTGGTGATAGTGCCGCAGCGCCTTCACGCTGAGGTGGGTCATCCTGGAGAAGTCGCCGATGGACAGCCGCACGTTCATAACAGCGATTCTCTGCCGCCGGCGGCCGCCGGGCCCGGCCGCCGCCAGCGGACCCGCCGGCACCGGCCACCACGATCGGGACGGCCGGCCCCCGCCGGATCCTTCGGCATCGGTCACGGCGAGTTCCCCGGCTTCGGCGTGAGCCGTGCGGCCACCGGAAGCCTGCGCTGGAGGGTAACCGCCGAGACGCCTGCCGCAGCCGCGATGGCGGCGGCTGCGATGAACGTTGCGGCCGGCGCCGCGGCGAGCAACTGCAGGCCCACCGTCGGCGCTATCGCCAGGCCAATCCAGAAACACAGACCTGCGGCCGCCATATAGCGGCCGCGCAGGCCCTCGGGTGCCAGGTCCGCGATCAGCGGCGACAGCGTGGTGGTGAAGCAGCACTCGCCGAGCCCGACCGCGACCTGCGCGATGACGAGCTTCGGGTACGCCGATGCGGCACCCGGCTGCGCGGTCAGCACCAGCAGGCAGGCGCCGCAGAACAGCGCGGCCGCGGCGGCGATCATCACCACCCGCCTGCGCCCCTCAGCCAGCCTGGATATCGGCACCTGCGCGACCATGACGGTGGCGGCGTTCGCCAGCAGCTGCAGCCCGATGAGCCTGCCGCTGATGCCGAGGTGGTTCCTGGCGTAGGGCGGTATCACCCAGCTGAAGAATCCCCAGCCGATCGCGGTGATCGCCAGGTAGATGCCGAGCAGGTGCAGGAACGCGCGGTCCCTGATCACCAGCCGGTATCCGGCCGCGTCCGGCCTGGGCCGCCTGACTTCGCGCACGACCACCACCAGCACTGCGATGTAGATCAGGTAGGTGGCGGCGTTCAGCAGGAACAGCAGCATGAAGCCCGGCAGGCCGTAACTGGCGACCAGCCCGCCCACGGCGCCGCCGATGCCGATCCCCGCGTTGCCGGCCACCCTGGACACCGCACTGGCCCGGTGCCGCAGTTCCGCCACCGCGAGCGAGGTCAGCAGGGTGGACTGGCTCGGGTTGAGCGCCCCGTTCCCGGCTCCTGCCAAAGCGGCGGCGGCGAACGCCTGCGCCGGAGTATGCACAAACGCCAAGCCCGCGTATCCGGCGGCCAGCGCGGCACCTGCGCCCGCCGCGGTGATGCGGGCGCCGAAGCGGTCGATCAGCGGCCCGGCCACCGGTGCCGAAAGGACCGCGGCCCCGGTGAGCAGGCCGACCACCAGTCCCGCGGTGCCCAGGCTGAACCCCCGGCCGTTGTGCAGGTAGATCACCTCGAACGGCAGCACCGCGCCGTATCCGAGCATGTTCAGCAAGATGCCGATCTCTACCAGCCAGAGCTCGCGGGACAGGCCGAGCCCGGCTCGGCGTGCGAGTGCGCCGGCCCGGCGCCGCGGCATGCTGATCATGCAGCGACCTTCAGGCCTCCTGTTACGGGAGGGTCAAGCCGCGGCCGTCAGGTCAGCGGCCGGCGCATGCAAGGTCACCAGTACCGCGGCTGGCCGGGGATCGTCTCCAGGTCAGCAAGCAGCAGATCGCGATCCTCTTCGTCTGCTATCTCCTCGGCCGCCGCCAGCGCGCGGTCGGTGTGCTGCCTGGCCTGGCCCGCATCGCCGGCTACGGCGTAGGCCCTGGCCAGCGCCTCGTAGCCGAAGCCGAGGTCAAAGTCGCCGATGCCGTTCTCCTGGCACAGGTCGAGCACTCGCTGCGCATGGTGCAGGGCGGGCTC
>JASHQL010000380.1 GCA_030039155.1 Streptosporangiaceae bacterium
CCGAGCCGGCTGGCCGAGTCGGTGAGCTGCCGCGCCGCCGCGGCCGGGCCGGCCCGGACCACCAGCACGTCGCCTGGCAGCTCCGGGCCGCTCACGGTGAGCGCGATCGCGCCGCCGCCAGGCGCCCAGCGGATCGGCCAGAGCTGCGTGGTGACCAGGCCGTCGCCGGGCAGCGTCAGCTCGGCAAGCAGCGCGCCGGTCGCCGCGTCGTGCAGCGCCAGCACGCTCGCGCCGTCCTGATTGCGCTCGACCAGGATGCGCGTGCCGTCCGGCGCGAGCCTGCCGGTCAGGTCGGCCTGCTCGTCGGTGATCAGCCACTCCCGCTGCCCGGTGGCCAGCCGGTAGCGGGCCACCCCGGTGAACTCCCGGCCGGTGTTGGAGCTGAAGTACAGCGCGTCGCTGGCCGGGCCCCAGCCGATGGCGTGGTTCAGCTCGGCCGCATCTTCGGTCGTCACCGCGACCAGCCGCTCCTGGCCCGGCGGCACCGACAGGTCCGCCAGCGCGATGTGCTGCGCGTTCGCGGTGACCGGTGAGTGCACGGCCAGTGCCAGCCAGCGGCCGTCTGGCGAGATCGCCGCCTCGGCGAAGCTGCGCTCGCCGAACAGGAGCTGCCGCTCGGTCCCGGCGGCCAGGTCCCTGACCACCGGGTCGAAGGCAACCCCGTTACGCCGGTTGGTGAAGTAGCAGATCTGGTCGTTGCTGACATCGGCCAGCGTGTGCATGAACCGCGGGTCGCGCACGATCGGCTCGAGCGAGTCCAGGTCGGCCGGCGGAGCGGACTCCCGCAGCCGGAGCACCGATAGCTGATGATTCTCGTTCCCGTCAAAATCATGCGAAACCACGACGGCGCGCTGGCCTGGCAGGTACCGGCCGTGGCAGGCGCCGGGCAGCGCGGTCAGCGGCACGCGCCGGCCGCCGGCGATCTCGACAAGCTGGGTGGTGCCGCTGTCGTCGCCGCCGGCCAGCACCCGGCCCGCCGCGTCGATGTCGAACGCCTGATAGAACCTGACCTCGAGCAGCTGGGCGAGCGTCAGTGGCATAGCGGACACTTTGCCATAGCCGCCGTGGCCGGTCAGTTGGCCGCGGATGCAGCGGGCGTGCCAGGATGGCCGCGTGAACAAGCGCCGGATCGGCATCTGGATCGTGCTGGCGATGCTGTGCTGCGCCGCGCTCGGCGGCTGGGCCGGGCACAACATCGGCGATGGCGGCGCCGGGATGATCGTGCTCATCGCCGCGGTGTGCGCGGTGCTCGGCTCGTTCGCGCCAGGCGCGATCGCCAGGCTGCTCCGGCGCCGGCCAGACCGAAGCGGCTGACCCGCGGCCTTCGCCGGGCCTCAGCAGGGTTGGCTCCCGAGGCGAGCAGTGCCGCCTGGGCATCGGCGGCGATTAGGGTGATCTCATGACATCACCGGCCGCCGCGCGCGAACTGCTGACCCGCTACCCGATCCTTGACGGGCACAACGACCTGCCCTGGGCGCTGCGGGAGGCGGTGTCATCCGACCTGTCCAAGGCCGACGTGGCGGGCGGCCTCGACTCCGGGCACACCGACCTGCCCAGGCTGGCGGCCGGCGGCGTGGGCGCCCAGTTCTGGTCCGTCTTCGTGCCCGCCGAGCTGCAGGGCGACGCGGCGGTGGCGACCACGCTCGAGCAGATCGACCTGGTGCACCGGCTGATCGACGCCTACCCCGACCGGCTCGAGCTGGCGCTGACCGCCGCCGACGTGCGGCGGATCATGGCGGCCGGCAAGCTGGCGTCGCTGCTCGGCGCCGAGGGCGGGCACTCGATCGGCAGCTCGCTCGGCACGCTGCGCGCCCTGTACGCGCTCGGTGTCAGGTACATGACGCTGACCCACAACCTGAACGTGCCGTGGGCGGACTCGGCGACCGACGACCCCGAGCACGGCGGGCTGACCGACTTCGGCCGCGAGGTGGTCGGCGAGATGCAGCGGCTCGGCATGCTGGTTGACCTGTCGCACGTGGCCGCAAGCACGATGAGCGACGCGCTGGACGCGGCCGCCGCGCCGGTGATCTTCTCGCACTCCTCGGCCCGCGCGATCTGCGACCACCCGCGAAACGTGCCGGACGAGATCCTGGCCAGGCTGCCGGGGAACGGCGGGGTCTGCATGGTCACCTTCGTGCCTGGCTTCGTGTCGCAGGCCTGCCGGGACTGGGCGCTTGACTTCACCGCCTACCGCGAGCAGCAGGGGGCGGACCCGAAAGACTGGACCGCGCGCCAGGAACTGCGCGATGAGTACGCGGCCGCGCACCCGCGGCCGGCTGCCACGCTGGCCGACGTGGTCGCGCACGTGCAGCACGTGCGCGAGGTCGCCGGGATCGACCACATCGGGGTCGGCGGTGACTACGACGGCGTTGACCAGCTACCGGAGGGCCTCGAAGACGTGTCCTGCTACCCGGCGCTGATCGCGGCGCTGCTGGACGCCGGCTGGTCGGAGGCCGACTGCGGGAAGCTGGCCAGCGGCAACATCGTCAGGGTGCTGGCCGAGG
>JASHQL010000381.1 GCA_030039155.1 Streptosporangiaceae bacterium
GGGCCGCGGTCGGCTGGCCGCGGCGTGCCCGCGGCACCGCCGCCAGGTCCTGCTGCCACTGCCGGGTCAGCCTGCCGAACCGCGCCGAGCGCAGGCCCCTGGCCAGCTCGCGGTGCGCGGCCGCACGGCTGGCCGCCAGGTAGTCGCGGAACGGCGCCAGCTCGGCGGCCGAGGCGCTGAGCAGGCCGTCGGTCATCGCCGGAAAGCCGAGCAGGTAGACATCCAGGTCCCTGGTCGGCGTGGTCAGGCCGCCGAGCCAGCGGAACTCCGGCTGGTAGCGGGCGGCCAGGCCGCCCGGCAGCGCCCGGCCGGCCAGTTTCAGCGCGGTCCTGGTCCGCCTGACCGCGATCCGCAGATCGTGCAGGAACTCGGTGTCGATGTCGCGCACCGTGCCGGGCACGTTCGCGGTGATCGTGTCGAGCAGCCCGAGCAGCACCGCCGCCACCGCGGCCGGCGCGGCCATCCGCGCGGTCAGGCTGACCAGGCCCTTGCCCGGATACTCGCCTGGCTGCCCGCCTGCCGCGGCAAGCGCGGTGTGCAGCGCGGGCAGGCTGGCCTCGGTCACCCCTGGCAGCACCGCGAGCGAGTCGGCGAGCCGGCCCGCCTGTGCCTGGTAGCCGCGCAGCGGGCGCACGGTGAGCCGCGGCGGCGCGGCGGCCCTGGCCGGGTAGCTGACCGTCATCTGGTCGACCGCGACGGTGGCGATGGTCTTGGCGTCGGCGTTCAGCGCCCGGTGCTCGCGCAGCCTGCTGCTGGCCCTGGCGACCGGGCACAGCGCGCGCACCCCTGCCGCACGTTCCAGATGCTCGCGCAGCGGGCCGAGCGGCACTCCGGCTGCCAGGCTCGGCCAGTGCGGCGCGCTGCCGCCTGCCGCCGGGCCGGCCGTTGCCGGGCCGCCAGCCGGCGCACTGCCTGGCGGCGCACCGCCGGTGCGTGACCGGCCGTTTGCCGCACTGCCGTTGGCCGCCGCGGGCGGCAGCCGCTGCACCGCGATCAGCTCGCCGTCCCTGCCGGTCAGCACGAGCTCGGACCGGCCGCGCACGGTGACCTGCTCGAGGGTCAGCCCGGCCCGGTACAGCCGCCAGTCGAAGGTGTCGAGCCAGACCCTGCGCATTGTGGTCGCGGTCGCGCCCGCGGTCCAGCCGAACCCGCCGGCCTCGGCCGCGGCCTGCAGGCTGTGCTGGCTGGCTCCCGCGTCGCCGTCAAGCGCGAATTCGCGCGAGCCATTTGTCACGAAGCCTGACCTCGCCCTTTTCTGAAAGCAGGATCACCTGGCCATTTAATAAAATGGACATGCAGAATTAATCTGGTGTTTACCATCCTAGCAGCGGACACCCACGGCCTGCCAGGGACCTTTTGGCCACCGCGAGGCCGCCCCGCTGCCTTCGGTACCGTTGGCAGCAAGGTCCGTGATCGAGCCGAGGTGGCGCTGGATGAACTGGTCAACTGCCTCCGCGCTGGCTACCGGCGCCGGCACGCTGGTGCTCGCCATCGCCACGTTTGCCTCGGTCAGGTCGGCGAACCGGGCGGCCAGGGTCGCCGAGCAGGCACTGCTGGTCGGCGTGCGCCCGCTGCTGGTCACCTCGAGGCTGAACGACCCGGAGCAGAAGATCTTCTTTCAGGAAGGCAAGGTGCACCGGGTCGAGGGCGGCCGAGGCACGGCCGAGGTCGACAACGGCAACGTGTACCTGACCATGTCGCTGCGCAACGCCGGGCAGGGCGTCGCGGTGCTGCACGGCTGGCGGTTCGACTCGGGCCGCGGCCCGCAAAACAGCGTCAGGCCTGACCCCGACAGCTTCCGCCATCAGCAGCGCGACATCCTGATCGCGCCAGGCGACATCGGGTTCTGGCAGGCCGCATTCCGAGACGCTGCCGACCCGCAATACGACCAGGCGATCACCGCGATCAAGTCGAACGACGTCCTGCTCATCGACGTGCTCTACGGCGATCAGGAGGGCGGCCAGCGGGCGATGACCAGGATGACGCTGCAGCGCGCCGACGAGACGCACCCGTGGATGGCGTCCGCGGTCAGGCACTGGAACGTGGACCGGCCAGATCCGCGCTAGCCCAGATCTGGCTGGCCGATATCGCCGCGAACGGCGAGGATGGTGCTGATCCGGCAGTCACGCGCCAGATAGGGAGATCTCATGCTGCAGGTATTCGGCTTCGACAGGATCGGCGTGGTCGCCGGGGACATCTACTTCATCGACCCCACGCCCGAGCCGGGCCAGGAGGGCGCCGAGCGCGGCGTCCGGCTCGAGGTCAGGGTGCTTGAGCCGGGCGAGCTGCGGGGCTCGATCTACTCGTCGCGGCCGATCGAAGTCGGCCGCCCGGTCTGGCGGGCCGACTTCCTGGAGACCGCCGATGGCCCGGCCGGCAGCCTGAACCGGGCGCACCACCACCCGGCGATGCATGACTGGGAACCCGGCAGCCGGGTGTTCGACAAGGACCTTTCCGCCGACCCGGTGAGCTGGCTCGGCGGCCAGCTTGCCGACCTGGAAGGCCTGCTCGAGCGCGCGGGCGTCGAGGTGGACGAGGTACTTGCCGCGGACGCGGCGAGCCTGCGCCGGTACGTGCCCGACGTGCAGCGCGCGGTGCGCGGCATGCTGGACGGGGTGACCGAGGGCAGGCTCGGCGTCGGGCCGGAGGGCGAGCTGAGCTTCGCCAGGGTGAGCTGGCTGTAACCTGCGGCAGCGCTGCGGCTAGAACGGCGTGGCGGCCAGCCAGGCCGTCAGCAGGTCCTTGTCGCCATGCACGGTGACCTGCGGGTCGTCGGGCGGCAGCCGGCGCACCAGCACCAGCAGCAGCGCCCAGGCCGGGCCGGTCAGCGCCACGTCGGCGCGGGCGTGCCCGCGGGTCACCTCGGTGGCCTCGCCGTGCCGGCTGATCACCCACTCGGCCGATCCGGCCGGCTCGGCGTCGGTGGCATGCACGTGCAGCGAGCCGCCGTCAGGCAACGCGCTGCCGCCGCCGTCGAAGACGGCCAGGCCGAGCCACTCGTCGATGCCGTCGGTGCCGAGATCGGCCGGGATGTGCACCGGCTTGCCAAGCGCGAGCTGCCCGTCGGCGTTATGCACCAGCGTCTCGTGCGCCATCCGCCTGGCCCAGTACCCGGCCGGCCCGATCGCACCGGTGTTGGTCCACACCTGCGCGCCACCGGCTTCGCCGACCGCGTCGATCAGCCGCGCCGCGCCCGCCAGCAGCCACTGGCCACGCTCGGCAGGATCATCGGGGAACCTGCCGTCCGGCACCTCGCGGAACGGCAGGAACTCGGTGCGCCGCTGGCTGACGATTGCCGCTGCCCATCGCTGTGCCCTGCCGACATGGGTGAGCAGCTGGCGCAGCGTCCAGTCAGGGCAGGTCGGGACGGGAATCGCAAGGTCGCCGTCGGCGAGGTCGGCGAGCGTCGCGGTGCTGACGCCGATCGCAGTGAAGTACCGGTCAAGCGCAAGCTGCGTCATGGTTGATGAGCGTAACGCCAGCGACGGATTCACATGCTGGCCACGGCCGGCACCTTTCCACGGCCGTACCGCACCGGCAGACTCGGATCATGCATGACTTCGACGTGCTGGTGATCGGCTCAGGACCCGGCGGGCAGAAGGCGGCCATCGCCGCAGCGAAGCTGGACCGCAGCGTGGCGCTGGTGGAGCGGCCGAGCATGCTCGGCGGCGTCTGCGTGAACACCGGGACAATTCCGTCGAAGACACTCCGCGAAGCCGTGCTCTACCTGACCGGCCTCGACCAGCGAGAGATGTACGGGCAGAGCTACCGGGTCAAGGACGACATCACGATCGCCGACCTGGCCGCGCGCACCAGGCACGTCGTCAGCAGGGAGAACGATGTCGTGCGCAGCCAGCTCACCAGGAACCGCGTCGCGATCTTCACCGGCACCGCCAGGTTCGCCGGGCCCAACGCCATCGAAGTAGTCGACGAGGCTGACCGGACCCGGCCGGTCACCGCGGAGAAGATCGTGATCGCGACCGGCACCAAGCCAGCCAGGCCTGCCAGCGTGGACTTCGACGAGCGGACCATCATCGACTCCGACGGGATCCTGCACCTGGAACGGGTCCCGAGGACCATGCTGGTGGCCGGCGCTGGCGTGATCGGCATCGAGTACGCGTCGATGTTCGCGGCGCTCGGCACGAAGGTCACCGTGGTGGAGCAGCGGGACCGGATGCTCGAGTTCTGCGACCTGGAGGTCGTGGAGGCGCTCAAGTACCACCTGCGCGACCTGGCGGTGACCTTCAGGTTCGGCGAGACGGTGGCGGCCGTCCAGGCCAGGCCGGAGGGCGCCATCGCGCACCTGGCCAGCGGCAAGCTCATCCCTGCCGACACCGTCATGTACTCGGCCGGGCGGCAGGGCATGACCGACGACCTCAACCTGGCCGCCGCCGGGCTGGCCGCCGACGCCAGGGGCCGGATCGCGGTGGATGAGTTCTACCGGACCGAGGTGCCCAACATCTACGCGGTCGGCGACGTGATCGGCTTCCCGGCGCTGGCCGCCACGTCCATGGAGCAGGGCAGGCTCGCGGCGCACCACGCCTGTGGCGAGCCTGCGCACACCGCGCACCTGCTGCAGCCGATCGGCATCTACAGCCTGCCGGAGATCAGCTTCATCGGGCAGACCGAAGACCAGCTGACCAGGGAATGCGTGCCGTTCGAGGTCGGCGTGTCCAGATACCGGGAGCTGGCCAGGGGGCAGATCATCGGCGACTCGTACGGCGTGCTCAAGCTGCTGGTTTCGCCGGCCGACCGGACCCTGCTCGGCGTGCACGTGTTCGGCACCGGCGCGACCGAGCTGGTGCACATCGGCCAGGCCGTGATGGGCTGCGGCGGCACCATCGACTACCTGGTGGACGCTGTCTTCAATTACCCGACGCTGGCCGAGTCGTACAAGGTCGCGGCGCTTGACGCGAACAATAAGATGCGCCAGATCGAGCGCTTCTCTGCATAAGAACGGGAACGTGCTGGCCCGTGGCCGGTCGCCAGTCCGGCTGGATCAGCCGCAGCCGCAGGCCCCGCCGCAGCAGCCGCCGCCGCGCGGCGCCTCGGCCGAGCCACTGGCCCGCCCGCCGACCGCGACCGTGGACAGCAGCTTCACGGTGTCATCGTGGCCGTGCGGGCAGAGCGCCGGGTCGGACGCCTCGCTCATCGGCCTGGTCTGCTCGAACGTGTCACCGCAGGCGCGGCAGCGGTACTCATATCGCGGCACGAGTGGATTCTATCTTCGCCTCGGCCGGGGCCGGCTCGGTGTAGTAGAACTGCTTGCCCCGCAGCAGCGAGATGAACGCGCCGGTGACCAGCATCACGATCGCCGCGGAGAACACCACGACCAGGCCGTGGTGGAACGGCGCCGAGATCAGGTGCGGGAAGAACTGCTTGTTGGTCAGCGCCGCGGCGTTCTTGGCCGGCAGCGTCTTCAGCACCCCGTACGGCCTGAGCATGCTCTTCACCGGGTTGTAGCCGAGCAGCGCGGAGAACAGCGTGCTCACCGGCGGCAGGTGCGACACCTGGGCGGCCACGTGCGCGGGCACGCCCTGCGCGCGCAGGCCGCGGCTGAGCGTGGCCGGCAGCGTGGCGGCTAGCCCGGCGACCATCAGCGAGAAGAACACCCCGATCGACAGCGACATGCCGGAGTTCATGAATACCGAGCGCATTCCGGACGCCGCGCCCCTGGTGCTGGCCGGCACCGCGCTCATGATGGCCGAGGTGTTCGGCGAGGCGAACAGGCCTGACCCGATGCCGTTGCAGAAGATGATCAAGGCGAACGCCCAGTACGGGAAGATCACCGGCAGCAGCAGCAACCCGGTGAACCCGCCGGCGGCAACCAGCAGCCCGGTGGTGGCGAACGGGCGCGGCCCGAACCGGTCGGACAGGTAGCCGGAGATCGGCCCGGCCAGCAGGAACCCGCCGGTCAGCGGCAGCATGTAGATGCCCGCGTAGATCGGGGTCTGGGTATAGGCGTAGCCGTGCAGCGGCAGCCAGATCCCGGCCAGCCAGATGACCAGCATGAACTGCAGCCCGCCGCGTGCCATCGAGCTCATCAGGCTGGCGAAGTTGCCGGCCGCGAAGGCCCTGATCTTGAACAGGCCCATCCGGAACATCGGCTCGGCGATCTTGGTCTCGACGATGCAGAACACCACGAGCAGCGCCGCCCCACCGGACAGCCCGGTGATCACCCACGGGTTCGTCCAGCCGGTGGCGTGCCCGCCGTAAGGCTGGATGCCGTAGGTGATCGCGGCCAGCAGGCTGCCGGCGCCGAGCGCGAACAGCAGGTTGCCCCACCAGTCGATTCTTGCCTTGTGCCGAGTCGAGATCTCGCGCAGCTTGCGGTACGACCAGATCGTGCCGAACACGCCGATCGGCACGTTGATCCAGAACACCGCGCGCCAGTCCCAGGCCGCCAGCAAGCCGCCGAGCAGCAGCCCGATGAACTGGCCGGAGATGCCCGCGATCTGGTTGATGCCGAGCGCCATGCCGCGCTGGTTCGCCGGGAACGCGTCGGTCAGGATGGCCGCTGAGTTGGCCATCAGCATGGCACCGCCGAATGCCTGCACCACCCGCCACAAGATCAGCCACAGCGCGCCGCTGCCGCCGGTCATCGGGTCGAGGGACAGCGCGATCGAGGCGAGCGTGAAGACCACGAAGCCGAGGTTGTAGATGCGGACCCGGCCGAACATGTCGCCGAGCCTGCCCAGGGTGACCACCAGCACGGCGGATACCAGCAGGTACCCCATGATCATCCACAGCAGGTAGGTGATGTTGCCTGGCGCCGTCGGGTCCAGGTGGATGCCGCGGAAGATCGCGGGCATGGCGATGATCACGATCGACGCGTCGATGGTCGCCATGGTGATGCTCAGGGTGGTGTTGGACAGCGCCACCCACTTGTACCGGTCGCCCTTGGCGGCCCGGCCGCCGGAGTTGCCGTCGCCGCCGCCTGGCCCGGCCGGCCCGGCGCCCGCCCCTGCCTTGTCCTGGTCAACTGTCGCCATATCGCCCCCGAGCCTATCCCGAGAATGTTGCTTGTCCACAACTACCTACATGAAAGGCCAGCCCAGCGGGCATCAACCGGTTCTCTGGGCAGCCAACGGGGGAGGGGCAGGGATGGCGGGCACGCCCGCGGATGACCAGTGCAGTCAGCAGGCCGG
>JASHQL010000382.1 GCA_030039155.1 Streptosporangiaceae bacterium
CAGGGCGCAGGCTGGACCGCTCCGGTCCAGGTGGACACCAGCGGCAGCCTGCAGGGCGGCACGATCGCGTGCGCCTCGGCCGCGTTCTGCATGATCTCCGACAGCCTCGGTTACATGACCGCGTTCACCGGCGGCAGCTGGGGCGCGCCCGTCATGATCGACCAGAACCGGCTCACCTCGGTGTCCTGCCCGTCATCGACCTTCTGCATGGCGGTCGACATCGCCGGGAACGAGCTCACCTACAACGGCAAGGGCTGGAGCCAGCCGACGGCGCTGACCCCGCAGGGCCAGCTGTGGTCCGTGTCCTGCCACAGCGCCAGCTTCTGCACCGTGGTGGGCCAGGACGGTATCTACATCTACCGCTGACCTGGTCGCCGGACCCGGACGTCAGGAGCTGACCTGCGACAGGGCGGCCGCGAGCGGCTCGAGCACGCGGGGCGACAGCGGCGGCGGCAGGTAGACGATGCCGAGTTCGACGCCGGCCGCGCCCAGGGCGGCCGCGCTGGCCGCTGTCTCGGCCGGATCCCCGGTGTAGGTGACGTGGCTGGACAGCAGGATCTCCGCAGGATCGCGGCCGATGTCCGCGCAGTGCTGGTACAGCACGTCGCGCTTGTGGCTGAACTGCTCTGGCGTGCCGCCGACGAAGTTCCAGTGCTGGGCGAACCTGGCTGCGGTGCGCAGCGTGCGCCGCTCGCCGCTGCCGCCGATGCAGACCGGCGGGTGCGGCTGCTGCACGGGCTTGGGGTTACAGCGCGCATCGGTGACCTGGTAGTAGCTGCCGCGGAAGGTCGTGGTCTGCTGCGGTGACAGCAGCCCGGTGATGATCTCGCAGGCCTCCTCGAACCGGTCACTGCGCTCACCAGGCGTGCCGAGAGCGATGCCGTAGGCGCCGGATTCCTCCTCGTTCCAGCCAGCGCCGATGCCGAGCTCGAGCCGCCCGCCGGACACGATGTCGAGGGTCGCGGCCATGTTGGCCAGGATCGCCGGATGCCGGTAGTGCACGCCGGTGACCAGCGTGCCCAGCCGGACCCGCCTGGTCGCCTGGGCGAGCGCGGTCAGCGTGATCCAGCCCTCCATGCAGGGCCCGGTGTGATCGCCGCGGATCGGATAGAAGTGGTCGAAGGTCCAGCCGGACTCGAACACGTCGATGGCATCGGCCGCCCGCCATACCTCGAGCATGTCGTCCCAGGTGGTGTGCTGTGGTGACGTCTTAAAGGCGAAGCGCATGCCTCCATCTTCTGCCACCGCGCGGTATTACCGTGTCCAGGGGCGGCAGCAACCAGCAAGCGGAAGGAGCCACCCGTGCTGAGGCAGGTCGCGGACGGCGTGCTGATCCGGCAGAGCGAGTTCGTCCAGAGCAACGCGGTCGTCGTGCAGGGCGACGCCGGCGTGCTGGTCATCGACCCTGGGGTGCTCGACTCCGACATGGCCGCGCTCGCGGGCGACCTTCGCGAGCTGGGCCAGCCAGTGCTGGCAGGGTTTTCCACGCATCCGCACTGGGATCACCTGCTCTGGCACGCCGGGCTCGGCACGCCGCCTCGGTACGGCACGGCCCGCTGCGCGGCCGCCATCGCAGCCGAGCTGTCGGACGCGGGCTGGCGGGACCGCGCCGCCGAGTGGATACCGCCGGACATCGCCGGGCAGCTTTCGCTGGACCTGTTCGGTCTCATCACCGGCCTGCCAGCGGAGACCGCGCGGGTTCCCTGGGATGGCCCGCAGGTCCGGATTATCGAGCATCAGGGGCATGCTCCCGGCCATGCGGCGCTGCTGATCGAGGACCGCGGGGTGCTGGTGGCCGGCGACATGTTGTCCGATGTGCTGATCCCGATGCTCGGCGTGACCGACACCCAGGACCCGATCGAGGACTACCTCGCCGCGCTTCGGCTGCTTGACAGCGCGGCGGCCGAGGCCGATGTGCTGGTCCCCGGCCACGGGTCCGTCGGCGTGGGTGATCAGGTATCCGCCAGGATCGAGCAGGACCTGGCGTACGTGCGCGCCCTTCGCGACGGCGGGGGTCTCAGCGACCCGCGGCTCGGCCCGGCCGCCTACGGCAAGGACTTCCTGCCAGCCGTGCACGCACGGCAGGTCCGGCTGCTCGCCCAGCGAAGCGAGCCAGGCCAGCCGCCCGGCTAGCGATCGCGGGAGATTGTTCGGTGGCCGCTGGCTGGGTGATGCTTGGGGGATGGGGCTTGCGGAGTTCACGAATGCGCATCGGGCGCTCGCGGAGTTCTGGCACCCGGTGGCGCTGTCCTGCGAGGTGGGCGGTGAGCCGGTAGCGGTCAGGCTGGCCGGGCAGGGCTGGGCGCTGGCCAGGTTCGGCGGCGCCGTGGCCGGGTTCGCCGATGCCTGCCCGCACCGGCGGGCGCGGCTGTCAGCCGGCCAGCTCAGTGACGGCACGCTGCAGTGCATGTACCACGGATGGCGGTTCGCCGCCGACGGCAGGTGCGTGCAGATACCGGCGCTTGGCGGCGACGGGTCGATCCCGGAGCGCGCGCAGCTGCGCCGCCCTGCCCAGGTTGCCGAGCGCGACGGCCTGGTGTGGCTGGCACCCATGCCGCCGCGCGCGCCGCTGCCTGAGCTGGCGCCAGCCGCGGGCCTTGGCGGTGCCGACATCGCGACCGTCATGCTGCCGGTGACGCGGGTCGAGGCCAACGCCGCGATCTTGCTGGACAACTTCCTGGACGAGGCGCACCTGCCGTTCGTGCACGCGGCCACGATCGGCGGCGCCGGTCCCGAGCCGATCCCCCGCGCCGACGTCGCCAGGCAGGGCCTGTCGTTCACCGCGGTTCGCGAGCACACCTTTACCAACCTCACCGACCCGGCGGTCCGCGACGGTGTCCGGCCCGCCGTCCAGCGCCGCCGGATGACCTACCGGTATCAGGCGCCGCTGACCGCCACGCTGCTGCTGGAGTTCCTCGACGCCGGCGGCTGGCAGTTCCTGACGTTCACCGTGACGCCCGAGGACGAGCGGGCATGCCGGGTGTATCAGAGCGTGACCGGTCCCGGCCTTGCCGACCCTGAGCAGGCAGACAGCGCCGCGAAGTACGAGATGTCGATCTTCGAGGAGGACCTGGACCTGCAGCGGCGTGCGCTGTCCGGCCTCGAGTTCCCGCTCGACCCCGCAGCCGAGCTGCACACGCGAGCCGACCGGGTCTCGGTGGAGTTCCGCCGGGTGCTCGCCGCAGCGGTCAGCGACTGAGCCACCGGAGGCGTGATGGCCGACAGCGGCACCGTCGAAACCTGCCCCACCGATATCGTGCGGGCTTCGCCGCAGCGGGTGTGGGACCTGCTGACCGATCCGGCTCAGCTTGGCTGGCTCGGCGTGCGGGTCGTGCAGGCGCCCGCGCGCCGGATCGCGGTCGGCGACCGGCTCGTCTTCGGCCCTGCGCCGGGGCTGCGCCTGTCCTGGGACGTGCTGTCGGCCGAGCCGCCGCGCACCCTCGAACTCGATGTCAGGGTGCCCTTCGGGATCAGGAACCACGAGATCGTGATCGTGTCGCCGGTCGGCAGCGGCAGTTGCCGGGTGACGTTCACTTGAAACTTCAGCTTCCCGCCAGGTTGGCGGGGCCGGTTCATCCGCCGCGTGGTGCGGCGGCAGCTGGTGAGCGACCCGGCCAACGCGCTGGCCCGGCTCAAGAAGGCCGCAGAGGGTGAGGAAGGCCATGGCAGACAGCCGGTTCGGACTGACCGAGCTTGAGGATCTCCCCGATGACCTGCGCGAGCGAGTCGGGGAGATCGCAAGCAGATCCGGGTTCGTGCCGAACATCTTCCGTGCGCTCGGCCACCGCCCGGCCGAGCTGCGGGCCTTCCTCGACTACCACGACGCGCTGATGGACAAGACCGACGGCCTGACCAAGGCCGAGCGTGAGCTTGTCGTGGTGGCCACCTCAGCGGCGAATCACTGCACGTACTGCATCGTCGCGCATGGCGCGATCCTGCGGATCAGGTCAAGGGACCCGTACCTGGCCGATCAGGTCGCGGCGAACCCGTGGGGCGCTCAGCTGGACAAGCGCGGCCGGGCAATCGCGGACCTGGCGCTGGCGCTTGCCCGCACGCCCGAGCACTTCGGCGAGGCCGACATCGAGCGCGCGCGCTCGGCCGGCCTCTCCGACGACGAGATCTGGGACGTCGGCGCGATCACCGCGCTGTTCGCCGCCTCGAACCGGCTGGCGCACCTCACCGCCTTGCAGCCGAACGCGGAGTTCTACCCGATGGGCCGCGACCCGGCCTAGTCAGCGAAGCCGGGCCGGCCCGGTGAACCAGGCCAGCACGGCCGCCGTAGTCCTCGGAGAGGGCGGTGCCCGGTCGCGGGCAGGCCGGAACGGGAGCGCCGGTGTCGGTCACGCAGCTTCAGCATGGAGCCAGCATCCGGGCCGCCAGGTGGCGGCGGATCAACCCGGCGTCCTTCGGGGTGGCCGGGCTGACCGCGCTGATCGTCTGGGTGGCCGTGACCAGCCTGCTCGGCCAGGGCCGGCTGGCAGCGGTGCTGTCGGCAGGCCGGGCTGAGCTGGCGGCGCCGCTGCTGATCGCGCTGGTGGTCGCGACCGGGATCTGCGAGCGGATCTGGCCGGCCGAGCGGCGCCCGCTGCTCGCCCGCGGGCACCTGCAGGACGCGTGCTACCTGGCCGTGCACGCGATCGCGGTGATCCCGCTGATGACGCTGCTGAGCGTGGGCGCGGCCACCCTGATCGGCGGCCACGCGCGGTGGATCGAGCTGCCCTGGACCCAGCGCTGGCCGCTCTGGCTGCTGCTGCCGGTCACCATCGTGGCGATGGACGGGGCGAACTGGCTGGCCCACTACGCCGACCACCGGCTCGATTTCCTCTGGCGGTTCCACGCGCTGCATCACAGCCAGGAAGAGCTGAGCGTGCTCACCTCGTTCCGCGCGCACCCGCTCATGCACACCACCGGGTTCCTGCTGGCCACCATCCCGGTGCTGGCGCTGATGCCGACGCGGCCGATCGACCCGGTCCTGATCACCGGCTACGTCTGCATCGGCACGCTGCAGCACGCCAACGTCCGGTGGACCTTCGGGCCGCTCGGCAAGGTGCTGGTCAGCCCCGCCTACCACCGGCTGCATCATGCCGCCGACGACCAGGGCGTGAACCTGGGCGTGGTGCTGGTGATCTGGGACATCCTGGCCGGCCGGGCGAGGTTCCCCGCTCGCGGCGACGCAGCCGGCCGCACCGGCCTGGACGGCCGCCCGGTCCCGGTCGAGCAGGATCAGCGGGCCCGGCCGGCCGTGCTGCTGCTCGGCGAGCAGCTCATCGAGCCGTTCCGGGCGGCGCGCTGACCCGGTCGCGGCGGGCCGGCTAGACCGGAATCGCGGCGCCGTTCACCAGGCCGGCGGCCGGGCTGGCCAGGAAGATGAAGCTGCGCGCGATATCGCCGATCTTCGGCCAGGCGTCGTGATCGGCGCCGGGAATCGCGGCCCGGTTGGCCGGGGTATCGATGATGGACGGAACGACACAGTTCACCGTGATGCCGCTGCCCCGCACCTCGTCGGCTGCCATCGATACCAGGTGCAGCACGCCGAGCTTGCTGACCGAGTAGGCGAAGCCGGACCCGGCGCTGACCAGGCCGGCCCGGCTGGCGGTGTGCACGACCCGGCCGCGGCCGGCCGGCTGCATGACCCGCAGCGCGTGCTTGGTGATCAGCGCGGCGGTCTCCAGGTTGAGCCGGAGCTGGCCGGTGAGCTCGGCCGGGTCGAGCTCGGCCAGCGGGCGCCTTGGCGCGAACCCGCCGACCGTGTTGATCACCGCCCACGGCGGCCCGGTCTGGTCGAACAGCGCGCCGACCGCGGCGTCGTCAAGCACGTCGACGGCGTGGTAGCGCACCCCGTCGAGCTTGTGCGCCGCGGCCGGCTCGGCCCGGTCCACGCCCGACACCGACGCGCCCGCAGCCAGGAATGCCCCGGCGACTCCCCCGCCGAGCGCGCCGGCCGCGCCGAACACCAGGACCTCCCGGCCGGCCAGGTCCGCATGCTGCATGCCCTGCTCCCTCCCGTTCGTGCGCTACCTGACGGCGCGGACCGGCATGACCGCGAACGCGCCGACGACGCCACAGCAGCCTCCCATGACGAACAGCACCGGGTAGCCGCCGAGGTGCCCGATGATGAGCGCGGCCAGCAGCGGCGCGACGACCTGCGGGCCGGCGTTGGCGATATTGAGCACGCCGAGGTCCCTGGCCGCGTCCTCGCTGCGCGGCAGGACCAGCGTGACCAGGGCAGCGTCAACGGACAGGTAGCAGCCGAAGGAGATGCCGGCAAACGCCGCGAACAGCTCGGCGGTGATGAACGTCGGCGAGATCACCGGCAGGATGCAGCCGGCGCCGGCCAGCGCCGACGAGATGAAGACGAACGGCTTGCGCCGGTCCAGCCGGTCCGACAGCGGCCCGCACACCGCCGCGGCGACCAGCGCGCCCGCCGCGCCGATCGCGGCCATGATCGTGACGCCCTCGGCCGGCCGCAGGCCGTGCGGCAGCCTGATGTAGTTGGTCAGGATGTACAGCTCGAAGCCGACCACGAGGTAGTAGCCGAGGATCGCCGCGGCCCGGCTGGTGAACACGCAGGCGAAGTCCCGGTGGCCGAGCGCGGAGAAGAAGTCACCGAGGCGGGCCGCCAGGCTGCGCCGGCCGCGGGGCTGCCTGGGCAGCGAAGCGGCTGCCTCGTCGTGCGTGCTGAGCACGAAGTACACCGCGGTCAGCAGCACCACGCCGCCGAGCACCAGGTAGCCGAAGGCCAGCCGCCCGGTGAACCGGCCGGCGATCCCGATGCCGGCCACCCCGCCAAGGACCGAGGCCACGCCGACCACCGACGAGGCGAGGCCGCGACGCTGCTTCGAGACCCGGTCGGGCACCACCGCGGTCAGCGGCGCCTGGTACAGGTTCGCCACCGCCTGCGCGAGGCACCAGGCGACAAGGACAAGCGGGATCGTCGCGGCCTGGCCGAAGAACGCGAGCACGACGATCAGGCCGAGCGACCCGCCGATGAGCCATGGCGCGCGGCGGCCGAAGGGCGACCTGGTGCGGTCGGACAGCGCGCCGCCGATCGGGTTGAACACCGCGGCGAACACCGCCGCGACACCCGCCACCAGGCCGAGGGCCGCGACCTTGTGCGCCCGGTCGATGTGCTCGATCTGCAGCGGCAGCAGCACGCTGCCGATGCCCGCGTACAGCCCGGACAGGGCGCCGGTGGCGATGCCAAGGCTGACCAGCAGCCGCCGGAAGCCGGCCCGGCCGGCCGCGACCGCGGCGGCCGGCGGCTCGGTGAGCCCGGTTTCTGCCACCCGTTAGCCGACGGCGAGCGTCGCGGACAGCCGCAGGTCGGCGATGCTGTGCGCGGCCTCGACCAGGTACTCACCGGTGACCGTGCGCCAGCCGTCATCCCAGAGCTGGAAGGCGCGCTCTGGCAGGTCGATGGTGGCGGTCGCGGTTGCACCGGCCGCGGCGGTCACGCTCGCGAAGCCGGCCAGCCAGCGGGCCGGCCTGCTGCCGTCTGGCTGCGCCGGGGCCAGGTAGACCTGCACGACCTCGCGGCCGGTCCTGCTGCCGGTGTTCCGCACGGTCACGCTGACCTGCAGGCCGGACACCGCGATCTCCTCGTATGCCCAGCTGGTGTAGCCGAGCCCGTGCCCGAACTGGTACCTGGGCGGCACGCCTGACTGCTGCCAGCCGCGGTAGCCGATGAAGATGCCCTCGTCGTAGCCGAGCTGGCCGGCGGCGGGCGTCACGTTCAGCACCGGGCAGTCCACCTCGCGGACCGGCCAGGTCGTCGGCATCCGGCCGCCGGGCTCGGCGGTGCCGAGCAGCACGTCGGCGAGCGCGCGGCCGGCCTCCTGGCCGGGGAACCAGACCAGCAGCACGGCCGCCACCTCGTCGGCCCACGGCAGCTCGACCGGCGAACCCGCGTTCACCACCGCGATCGTCCGCGGGTTGGCCGCGGCGACCCGCCTGACCAGCTCGTCCTGCCGGCCAGGCAGCGCCAGCGTGCTGCGGTCGAAGCCCTCGGACTCCACCTCGTCGGTGGTGCCGACGACGACGACGGCGACGTCGCTGGCGGCGGCCAGCCGCTCGGCCTCGGCGAGCAGCTCATCGGGGGTGCCGAGCGGCGCGGCGTAGCCGAGCGACATCGACACGATCGGCAGCTCGGCGGACAGGCTGACGTGCTGGGTGAGCGTCACCTCGATGCCGTCGCCGGCTGCGAGCTGGACGCCGACCCGGTGCTCTGGCGGTGACAGGAACGTCCTGGAGAAGTCGTCGCTGTCCGGCACGACCCGGCCCTGGTAGAGCGTCCGCCCGTCCGCGGCCAGCGTGAAGTTGCCGACGCCGCGGATCGACAGCTGGTGCTCCCCGCCGGCGTCAGCGGTCAGCTGCCCGCTGATCCGCACCTGCGCGATGGCCTCGGGGTCGACGCCGCGCGGCATCTCCAGCCAGCGCCCGGCGCCGGTGGCCAGCGTGGTCCGGTACAGCTCCGCGCCTGCCGGGTCAAGGAACGTGGCGTGCATGCCGGTCCAGTACGGCGCCGCGGCGGGCGGCAGCTTCCCGGTCCGCGGGTCGGCGCCGACCGCGTGGGTCAGCCGGACCGTGGCAGGCAGCGCCGCGGCCAGGCCTTCCAGCGGCGACACCACGTGCTCGGGGAAGACCGTGGCGCTGCCGCCGCCGAGCACCCTGGCGTCCTTGGCGAGCGCGCCGATCAGCGCCACGCTGGCCAGCGCCGCCGGGTCGAGCGGCAGCAGCCCTGCCGGGTTCGCGGCGAGCA
>JASHQL010000383.1 GCA_030039155.1 Streptosporangiaceae bacterium
CGGAGTCCATGGACTCCACCGACACGCTGTTCCTGATGTACACGAGCGGCACCACCGGCAGGCCGAAGGGCGCCCAGCACAGCACCGGCGGCTACATGTCCTACGTGGCCGGGACCTCGAAGTACTACCAGGACATCCACCCGGACGACGTGTACTGGTGCATGGCCGACATCGGCTGGATCACCGGCCACTCCTACATCGTCTACGGCCCGCTCTCGCTCGGCACCACCACCGTGATCTACGAGGGCGTGCCGAACTACCCGGACGGCGGCCGGCCGTGGCGGATCGCCAAGAAGCTCGGCGTGAACATCTTCCACACCTCGCCGACCGCGATCAGGATGCTGCGCAAGGTCGGGCCGGACGAGCCGGAGAAGTACAGCTACCACTTCAAGCACATGACCACGGTCGGCGAGCCGATCGAGCCAGAGGTCTGGCGCTGGTACTACCACTTCGTCGGCAAGGGCCAGGCGGCGATCGTGGACACCTGGTGGCAGACCGAGACCGGCGGCTTCCTCGGCAGCACGCTGCCGGGCTTGCAGCCGATGAAGCCAGGCAGCTGCGGCCCCGGCGCGCTCGGCATCTACCCGGTGATCTACGACGAGGACCGGAACGAGGTGCCCAAGGGCAGCGGCAGGGCAGGCAACATCTGCATACGCAACCCGTGGCCCGGCATCATGATGACGGTCTGGGGCCAGCCCGAGCGGTTCCTCGACGTGTACTACCGCAAGTACAACGCCGACCCGGACAGCAAGGACTGGCACGACTGGCCCTACTTCTGCGGCGATGGCGCGCTGCAGGCCGAGGACGGCTACTTCCGCATCCTCGGCAGGGTCGACGACGTGATCAACGTGGCCGGCCACCGGCTCGGCACCAAGGAGCTGGAGTCGGCGTCGCTGACGGTGCCCGAGGTCGCCGAGGCAGCAGCCGTGCCGGTGATCGACGACATCCGCGGCCGGATGGTGGAGATGTACGTCTCGCTGAAGCCCGGCTACGAGGCGGGCCCGGAGATGGAGGCGAAGGTCACCCTCGCCATCGAGACCGAGATCGGCAAGATCGCCAGGCCGAAGAACGTGTGGATCGTGCCGGACATGCCCAAGACGCGGTCCGGCAAGATCATGCGCCGGGTCATCGCGTCGGTGTCCAACTTCGCCGATGTCGGCGACGTGACCACGCTGGCCAACCCCGAAGTGGTCGAGGGCATCAGGCAGCAGGTGCAGCGCGCGAAGGTCGCCAAGGGCGAGCTGCCGCGCGAGCTGTCCGAGACCGAGCTGCTCGAGATCCAGTCGTTCGGCCAGGAGTCCTAGCCCGACCTGAATGCCGCGGGGCCGGGACTTCGTCCCGGCCCCGCGGCATTCACCAGGCCCGACAGCTTTCGGCCGGCTACCCCGGCTTCGGCCCGGCCAGCGTCGGCGGCACCAGGAAGGCCGGCTGGCTGTCCAGGTCCAGTGCCTCGAGCAGGTCGGCGGCCGCGGCGTCCCGCCTGGTCAGCGACGGCAGGTTCCACTTGCGCTCGATGAGCTTGAGCACCGAGGTGTGGTCGTGCACCGTGTCGGTGACGTAGTCCGGCCGTGCGTACGGCGACACGATCACCGCTGGCACCCGGAAGCCGTACCGCAGGTAGCTGTCCGGCCCGGCGTCGTGGCTGATGATCGAGCGGCCGAGCGGTGTCCAGGCGATCAGCTTCAGCAGCGGGATCCGCTGGATCAGGCTCTCGGCCGGCACGTCGTCCGGGGCCACCGCCGGCGGCGGCGGCACGTGGTCGTAGTAGCCGCCGTGCTCGTCATACAGCCAGATCAGCAGCGTCTTCGGCCAGCCAGGCCCGGCCATCACCGCGTTGATGACCTGCGAGGCGAACCGCTCGCCGGTGCTGATGTCCTGCGGGTTCTCCTCCGAGCCGTACTTGTAGTCCGGGTCCACGAAGCTGACCGCGGGCAGCTTGCCGGAGCTGGCTGCCGCCCAGAACTCCTTCATCTGCCGCAGGTGGTTCACCGAGTCCAGGTAGTCAAGCGGGTACAGGTTCGCGGTGAACTCCAGCTTGTCCAGCAGCACCGGCAGCAAGCCGGGAATGATCGCGGCGATCGCGCCGGCCAGCAACCGCAGGTGGCGCAGCCCGCGCGACCGGGTCAGCCGCCGCCAGTTCACCTGGAACTTGGTCATCTGGTGGTAGTTCACCCAGCTGATGCCGTGTGCGGACAGCTGATCGAAGATCGTCCCGGCGGCCGGCTCGTCGGTCAGGAAGAACGACACGTCGTCGATGAGCCCGTTGGCGGTGCCCGAGATCAGGAACCTGCGGTTCGGGAACGTCGGGCCGAGGCACGAGCAGAACCACCTGGTCGCCAAGGGGAAGGTGCTGGCCAGGCTGTAGTAGAACGGCAGGTCGGTCTCGTCGAAGTAGCGCATCGCGTACGCGGGATCGACGCCGGGCGACAGGTCCTCGACCGCGCGGACGAAGCCGTCGTTGGCGCCGTCATCCCACTGCACGTGGCTCGCACCCCAGCTCTGATTCGGCACGTGCTTGATCTGCGTGGTGCCGTCGAACCTGCGCAGCGGCACCGCCCGGCCGTCCGCCGCCGGGTTGGTCTCGGTCGGGTTCCCGTCCGGCCCGATGGTGAGACCGTCGCCGTGCCCGGCCAGCATGCCCAGGTAGTTGTCGTATGAGTGGTTCTCCATCATCAGCACGACG
The DNA here is from genome assembly GCA_030039155.1 of Streptosporangiaceae bacterium. Classification (GTDB taxonomy): domain Bacteria; phylum Actinomycetota; class Actinomycetes; order Streptosporangiales; family Streptosporangiaceae; genus JOPF074. The sequence continues at coordinate 2,684 of JASHQL010000383.1, forward strand.
ATGTGCTCGATCTGCGGCAGCCCGTCGGTGCCTGGGCTCGGCCTGCCAGGCTCGGCGGGCTCGGCAGCGGCGGCCCCCCGCGCGGCGGCCTGCGCACGTATCCGCCGCATCGCGGCCTTCCGTTCAACTCCGCGCAACATGGCGACAGCCTTCCATTCCCGGCGGCCCGATGCGCGCAGGTGGCCAGGGACACGCCCATCCGCGACGATGAGGCGCGGTCCCCGCGTCAGCGCGCCGGCAGCTCCATCCGGTCGCTGAGGGTCCGGACTCCCGCGCCGGACAGGTCCGCCAGCGGTGCCGTGCGTCCCGCCATGACCAGGATGAGCGATGCCAGCGGGCCCTCGACCGGCGCACCGTCCCCGGCTGACCAGTCGGCGTCGGTTGCCGACAGCCGCAGGCCGGCGATCCGCCTGCTGGCGTGGATGGGGAATCCCATCCGCCGCACCATGTCGGCCACGGTCAGCAACGTGGGCTGCGGCACGGTGCGGGCCAGGCCGGTCGGCCGGCGGATGTCCGCGCTGTGACAGACCACGTCGATGAGCAGGATCTCCGGGGTGGCTCCCGGCAACGTGCGATGCGTCCCCACCGTCTCGCCGAACTGCCGCAGCAGCTCCTCCGGTGCTGCGGCGCCGATCGCCAGCCCTTTGCGAGCCATGAACCGGTCGAAGCTCATGCCGCTCCTGACCAGCCCGGCAAGGACCTGGCCGGTCTTCATGTCCGCGCCGAAGATCAAGTGGCCGACCACGTGGCGGACCTTCCACTTGCTGCACAGCGACTGGGTGTCCCACTGGCCGTCGGCGAGCGTGGCTAGGTCGTCGGCCAGCGCCGACCGCTCTTCGTCGAGCACTTGCCAGGTATCCATGAGCACCCCCTTGCAGGAACTAGACAGTGTCTAGTTCCTGGCCCGCCGACTTGTCAAGGCGAAGTGCCGAGATGCAGTACGTCCGCGCCTGACCGCCCGGGCTGCCCGCCGAGGTGGCAGGCTAGCCGCGCCTGGCGAAACATCTGCGGCTGGAGGACGTGAGGATCATGGCGAACCAGCGGCCGGCCGGCCCGCTCGGGCCCGACGTGGCGGTCACGCACATCCTGGTCGTCACTGACCCGGCGCGGTCCCGTGACTTCTGGGTCGACGTGCTTGGCGCCGAACTGTACCGCGAGTACGGCGGCACCAGCGTGGTGCTGCGCTTTGCCGGCAGCTGGCTGTTGCTGGTCAGCGGCGGCGGCCCGACCGCCGACAAGCCCACCGTGGCCTTCCGGCCACCCGGCGACCCGGACCAGGTCAGTCACGCGATCACGGTGCGCGTGCCGGACTGCCGGGCGGCCTATGCGGCACTGCGATCGAGGGGCGCCACGTTCCTGACGCCGCCGCATGACTGGGGCTCGGAGATCCGCTGCTTCCTGCGGGACCCGGACGGCCACCTGGTCGAGCTGAGCCAGTCGGCGAGCTAGCCGGCAACTATCCCAGGCTTCCGGCGGTGCCAGGCGGCCGCGCGCTTGTATCGTCGGTCGGTATCTGCCCCCGCCGACCAGTGAGGTGCCGCCGCCATGCCCGAAGGCTCTGCGCAATCGGCAACTGCGCCGGGCAAGACGGTCGACCGGGTCGTGTTCTTCACCGACGCGGTGTTCGCGATCGCGATGACCCTGCTGGTCATCGAGATCCCCCGCCCGGACAGCGCGGACTTCGCGGTCGGCAACGGCGTCTCGAAGGCCACCGCAGCCTCGAAGCTCTGGCATTTCCTGACCGCGCAAGACGGCTCGTTCTTCGCCTACCTCCTTGCCTTCTACCTGCTGTGGATCGTGTGGCGGGAGCATCACGCCCTGTTCGACCAGGTGGCGCGGCTGTCCGGGCCGATGGTCGGGCTGCACTTCCCGCTGCTGCTGCTGGTCGCGTTCCTGCCGTATCCGACCACGGTCATCGGTCACTACCTGGAGAACCCGGTGGCCGCGCTGCTGTTCACGCTCGCGGTCGGCGGCTTGCTGCTGTGCCGGTCGGCGCTGCAACTGCGCGCCTACCGCGACGGCGTGCTGCAGCCGCAGGTCGACCTGAAACGGTTCCGGGCCAAGGTCACCGTGTCGTTCATCGTCACCGGCTACTGGCTGGCGACGCTGGCAGTGGTCTGGTGGACACCCTGGGTCCTGATCCCGTGGATCCTGACCTCGGTGGTCGCGGCTGCCACCGAGCAGGTCATGAAGCGGCACCTGGCGGCGCACGCCGAAGAGAACGGGACCGGCTAGCGGCCGGCCGGGCGCAACGCACTCGGTGCAGCGATCAGGCGGCGGGTGGCGCCACCACGGTGCCGGTCGCGGTGACCGCGACGATCGGCTCGGCCAGCATGGCGGCGGCGGACGGGCCGCGGGCCGGCTCGGCCCGGCAGACCACCAGCGCGGTGAACGACAGCTCCCGGCTGCGCCTGCCCACCCTGGTGATCGTGGCAGTCACCTCGACCACGTCGCCGGCCAGCACCGGCGCCCTGAACTGGACGTCGGAGTAGCTGGCAAACAGCCCCTCGTCACCGTCGGTGCGGATCAGCACCTCGGTCGCCACGTCGCCGAACAACCCGAGCAGGTAGGCGCCGTCCACCAGGTTGCCGCCGTAGTGCGCGTGGCTGTACGGCACGTACCGGCGGTGCGTGACGGTCAGGCCGAGCCGCGGGTCAGCCGACTCTCCGGAGGCGCCGGTCATGCAGCAGCAGCTTCCGGCGTCAGCGCATACGCCAGGTAGCTGGCCACCTCACCAGGCGTGGTGCCCTTGCCGAATATCTTGTCGACACCGAGGTCCGCTGCCATCGAAGGGTCGAACCGCGGCCCGCCGACCACCAGCAGCGGCCGCTTGCCGCCCGCTGCCGAGAACGCTTCGGCCATCTCCCGCGAGTTGGAGATATGCGCGTCCCGCTGCGTCACCACCTGGCTGACCAGCACGGCGTCCGCACCTTCCGCGTGCGCGCGGGCCACCAGGCTGGGCACCTCGACCTGAGCGCCGAGGTTCACCACCCGGATCTCCCGGTAATACTCGAGGCCCTTCTCCCCCGAGTGGCCCTTGACGTTCAGGATCGCGTCGATCCCGACCGTGTGCGCGTCGGTGCCGATGCACGCGCCGACCACGACCAGCTTGCGGCCAAGCCCTGACCGGATGCGCAGGTTCACCTCGGCCGATGACAGCAGCGGGAACTCCCGCTCGGTGACCGTCACCTCCGACAGGTCAACCAGGTGCGAGACGCGGCCGTACACGATGAAGAACGTGTAGTCCGGCCCCATGCCCTTGGCGTGCACCACCATCGCGGGATCCAGCCCCATCTTGGCCG
>JASHQL010000384.1 GCA_030039155.1 Streptosporangiaceae bacterium
CACCGCCGCCGCATCGTGCACACCGAGCAGCACGCCGCGGGCTTCCGACTTGTGCAGGATGGCCGGCTCGTCGGTCTTCAGCACCACCGGATAGCCGATCGCCTCCGCGGCCCGCACCGCCTCGGCCGCTGAGCCGACCTGGGCAGTACCAGGGACCGCGATGCCGTACTCGGCCAGCAGGGCGAACAGCGGCGCACCGCTGGCTGGCACCGCCGCCGCACCACTCGACCGCGGCCGGCCGTGCGCGGGCGGCCAGGCGGGCCGACGGTCCGTGTGGTTGACCAGGTGCCCGAGCGCCAGCAGCCCCGAGCGGGTGCCTTCAAGCACCGCGATGCCGCTGGCCCGCAGCTGGCTGGCCACCTCCAGGTCGATGGCGCTGCCCAGGTTGCTGAGCACCGCGACCGGCTTGTCGGTGTGCTGCATCGCATCGACCAGCGCTAGCGGGTAGGACTGGTCGCCGTCGAGCTCGTGCACCAGGTCGATGGCGAGCGCGACCGCGGCCACCGCCGGGTCGTCGGCAAGCGCGACCAGCGACCCGCCGAACAGCTCCCTGGTGTCGGCGCCGGTCCCCCACACATCGAGCGGGTTGGCCGGCTCCAGGCCAGGATCGAGCAGTCCGGCCAGCCTGGCGGTGGTCTGCTCGCCGATCGCGGCGAACGGCACGCCGAGCTCGTCGGCCAGGTCGGCCGTGTGCGCGCGCTCCAGGCCGGAGTCGTGCACGGTGGCGATGCCGGTCCCAGGCCGAGCCGCCGCAGCCGCCCTTCTGCCCATCGCGAACAGCTCGATGGTGTCGGTGAACTCGGCCAGGTCGGCGACCCGGTGCACGCCATGCGCCCTGGCCAGCGCCTCCCAGCCGCCGTCAGCCGCGGCGAGCGCGCCGGAATGCGCGGCCACCATCGCCCTGCCGCTGGCCGACTGGCCGGTGGCAAGCAGCACCACCGGGAGGTCGCGGTCGGCCGCGGCGGACAGCACCTGGCGGAGCCGCGCGGTGTCCCGCATCGCCTCGAGCACCAGCGCCAGCACCTTCGTCTCCGGCAGGCTGAGCGCGTAGTCCAGGTAGGCCGGCGCCGTGGTGACCAGTTCCTGTCCCGACGACACCGCGATCGTGAAGCCGAAGCCGCGGCGCGCCCGCAGCAGCGCGGAGAACACCGAGCCCGAGTGCGTGACCAGCGCGACCGGCCCGGCGGGCAGCGGGTCGGCCTCGGTGTAGCCGATCGCGCGCAGGCCGTAGCTGACATTGACCAGGCCCATGCAGCCTGCGCCGCAGACTGCCATCCCGGCGGCGTTCGCGATCTCGGCGAGCCTGCTGCGCAGCGATGGTCGCTGGCCGGCCGGCTGCGCATCGAACGCACTGCCGAAGATCACCGCAGACTTCGCGCCTGTCTGCGCGGCCAGCGTCAGCTGCGTCTCAAGCGCGCCGTCGGGCACGGCGAGCAGCGCCAGGTCAACCGGCTCAGGCAGGTCGGCCAGCGACGGGTAACAGCGCAGCCCGGCAAGCTCGGCGTACTTGGGGTTGACCGGGTAGATCCGCGGCGCGCAGCTGCTCTTGACCGCCTCCTCCAGCATCCGCTGGCCGAAGCTGGCCGCCCGCGGCGAGGCGCCGACCAGCGCCATGCTGCGGGCCTCGAGCATGCCGAGCAGCGCGGCCGGCCGGCCGGCCGCGTGGCCAGCAGCTGCGGATCCTTGACCGCCGGCCGGCACAGCAGGCTGGCCAGCGGGGGTGCTGCCCCCGCTGGCCAACGCCGGCGTGGTCACGACCGCCGTGTCGCCTTGCGCAGCGAGCCGGACCTGACCACCCGCTTGCGGTCGGCGATCGCGGCCTTCGCTGCCTGCCAGCCGGGGATGCCGCAGACACCGCCGCCGGCGTGCGTCGCCGAGCTGCCGTAGTACAGCCCGCCGACCGGCGTGCGGTAATCGGCATAGCCAGGCGCCGGCCGCATGTGGAACAGCTGCTCGAGGGACAGCTCACCGTGGAAGATGTTGCCGCCGATCAGCCCGTACTCCTGCGCCATCTCGTACGGGCCGACGACGTCCCGGTGCAGGATCGAGGCCTTGAAGTTCGGCGCCAGCTCGTTGTAGCAGTCGATCATCCGGTCCGCGTACGCCTCCAGCTCCGCGGTGTGCGGCTGCTCGCTCCAGTCGGCCGGCACCCACTGGGTGAACAGCGACATGATGTGCGTGCCCTCCGGGCTGAGCGTCTTGTCGAACGCGGTGGGGATGACGCCGTCGCTGAACGGCCGGACCGCCGCCTTGCCGTCCCTCGCGTCCTGGAACGCGCGCTCGATGTACTCCATGGTCGGGGCCATCTCCACCGAGCCGGTGTGGTGCTCCTGCAACTCGGTGCCAGGGTCGGCGATGAAGTCGGGCAGCTCGGCCAGTGCCAGGTTGATCTTCACCACCCCGCTGCGGGTCTTCCAGTGCTCGATGTCGGTGACGAAGTCCTCTGGCAGGTGCTCCTTGCCCACCTGGTCAAGGAACGCGGTCTTCGGGTGCAGGGTGGACACCACGACGCTGGCCCTGATCTGCTCGCCGTTGTCCAGCTCGACGCCCGCGGCCCGGCCGTTCTCCACGATCACCCGGCGGACCCTGGCGTTGACCTTGATCTCGGCGCCGTGGCTGCGCGCGGCGGACTCGATGGCGCTGGACACGGCGCCCATGCCGCCCTCCTGGAACCCCCAGTTGCCGAGGTGGCCATCACCGACGTCGCCGATCGAGTGGTGCGCCATCACGTAGGCGGTGCCGGGCTCGTACGGCCCGGCCCAGGTGCCGATCACGCCGTTCACCGCGAGCGCGCCCTTGACCTGGGGCGACTCGAACCAGTCGTCAAGCAGGTCGGCGATGCTCATGGTCATCAGCCTGGTCACGTCCGCGATGGTCCTGACGTCGAGGCCGCGGTTCCGCCAGGCGAGCTTCAGCGTGCCTGCCAGGTCACGCGGCTTGTGCGAGCCGATGGCCGGCGGCACGGTCAGCAGCAGCGGGCCGAGGATGTCGGCAAGCCCGGCCAGCCAGGCATCCCACTTCGGCATGGCGTCCGCGTCCTTCTTCGACCACTTGGACACCTCCTCGTGGTTGCGCTTGGCGTCGTCGGCGTACAGCTTGATCGACCCGCCCTCAGGGAAGGCCTGGTAGTACGGCCCCATCGGATAGATCTTGTAGCCGTGCCTGGCCAGCTCAAGATCGTTGATGATGGTCGGCGGCAGCAGGCTCATCACGTACGACAGCCTGGTCACCTTGAACTCAGGCGCATCCGGCCATGGTGACTCCGTGGTGGCCGCTCCGCCGGTCTTGAACCTTGACTCAAGCACCACGGTCTTGGCGCCCGACCTGGCCAGATAGGCCGCGGCGGTGAGCCCGTTGTGGCCGCCTCCCACTACAATTGCGTCATACGTTGCGGCCATGGGCCTACCTTCCTCGACCTGCGGTCCTGACTACCACAGCGTGTTGTACCCCGGCTGCGTCTTGACAGCGCGAAGAGTTTGACTGAACGTTCAGTCTAGAAAACTGATAGCGTGTCGGCAAGAGGGGACGGCGACATCACGGCTGACCGGGCCGTCGGCGCTCGCCGGTACTGAACGCCGAGGATTGAGAACAGGAGACATCCGGCTTATCCAGTCGGCAATATGGCCGCCATGAAGGGAACTGCCACGATGACCAACCGCGCTGGTGCGGACACCGAAGCACCAGCCGCCGCTGACCAGCGGCGCGCGCAGATGCTGGATGCCGCGCTGGAGATCATCTCTGAGCGCGGATATGCGGACACCAGAATCGCCGACGTCGCGGAACGCTCCGGCGTCAGTCCTGCGCTGGTCATTTATTACTTCAAGACAAAGGACCAACTGCTCACTGAGGCCATACGTCACTACGAGGACGCATGGTACGAGGTGGGCCAGCGGCGGCTCGCTGAGCTGCCGACGGCGGCCGCCCGCCTCGAGGAGGTCGTGGCGATGTTCTGCCTGGCAGAAAGCGACCCGGAACCGGACAGCTCCTGGCAGCTCTGGCTGGACTTCTGGGCCCAGGCGGCGCGCAACGCCGAGGCCGCGGCGGTCAGGCGCAAGTCAGACGAGATGTGGCGCGCCACCATCGCCGACCTGGTGCAAGCGGGCCAGGACGCCGGCGAGTTCGCCGCGGTGGACAAGGAAAAGTTCGCCATCGGGCTGTCGGCGCTGCTCGACGGGCTGACCATCCAGATAGCCCTGGAGGATCCGGCGATTGACTCCGTGAGTGCTTTTGAGCTAAGTATGCAGTTTGTCGCGCACCAGCTCGGGTTCGAGTGGACGCCCGGCCGCGGACGCGACACAGTGGCTGGAAGGGCCGGGAGGGACAGGTAGCGCCATGGCTGGAGGCCGGATCGAGCTGGTCGCGCTGTCAAAGCGATTCCACGAGATCGCCGTCGACAACATCGACCTGCAGATTGCCAGCGGCGAGTTTTTCTCCCTGCTTGGCCCGTCCGGCTGCGGTAAGACCACCACCCTGCGGCTGATCGCCGGCTTCGAGCAGCCGACCACCGGCAGAATCCTGCTTGACGGCGCCGACGTATCCGCGGTGCCGCCGCATAAGCGGAACGTGAATACGGTCTTCCAGAGTTATGCGCTGTTCCCGTTCCTGACCGTGTACGACAACGTCGCGTTCGGCCTGCGCAACCGCAAACTGCCGAAGGGCGAGATGGACCGGATGGTCCGCTCCTCGCTTGACCTGGTCAAGCTCGGGGCATTTGCCAAGCGCCGGCCCGGCCAGCTGTCCGGCGGCCAGCAGCAGCGGGTCGCGCTGGCCAGGGCGCTGGTCCTGCAGCCGTCGGTGCTGCTGCTTGACGAGCCGCTCGGCGCGCTCGATGCCAAGCTCAGGCGCTCGCTGAAGGTTGAGCTGAAGGCGCTGCAGGAGCAGGTCGGCATCACCTTCCTGTACGTCACGCACGACCAGGAAGAGGCGCTGACCATGTCGGACCGGCTTGCTGTCATGCGGGACGGCAAGATCGTGCAGCTAGGCCCGCCGACCGAGGTCTACGAGGAGCCCGCCGACACCTACGTGGCCGACTTCCTTGGCGTGTCCAACCTGATGGAAGTCGACGTGGTCGAGCGCGGCCCTGGCTCGCACTGCCGGGTCAGGCTCGGCGACGCGGTGCTGTCGGTGGAGCACGGCGGGCAGGACACGCCGGACCGGGCGCACGCCGTGATCAGGCCGGAGCGGGTCAGGATCGAGGAGTTCGGCTCGGCCGGGGAAAACCGGGTGCCTGCGATGGTCGAGCGGCTGGTCTATCTCGGCTCGTCCACCCAGGTGTTCCTGCGGCTGGCGGCTGGCGCCGACCTCCAGGTGCTGCTGCAGAACGACGGCGGCCAGGAGAACCTGGCGCAGGGCACGCCGGTCAGCGCTTACCTCGCGCCTGATGCCGTGCGGGTGCTCAGCGGGGGCACGCCGGCGGCAGACCCGACGGCAGTCGGCGGAGACGACGCGGGGTTCGACCTTGGCCGGTCGAGCGCGAGCGCGGCGGCGTCCTGAGGCTTCGCCCCACGCACTTCCGGCTCAATTCATATCGAACGCTTTTATACGGTAATTACCTTACGCTTTTTTTATATCTATAGTCGTTTTAGTCGGAATATTCAGACTGTCGCTGCTTGTCAGCACTTTTAGGTCTATGCTCTGCGCGTGACCAGTCTCTCGCGCGCTAGCCGCGCTCTCGTCGTTTGCGCGACCGCCTGCGCGGCAACTGCCGCTCTCGGCATGCCGGCCTCCGCAGCGCTGGCGTCGCCGGCCCACCGGGCCGCCATTTCCGCTGGCCATCCGGGCACCAAGCGGGCGGCAGCGACGAGCGCGCTCAGTGCCGCCCGCGGCACCAGCCGCAACGGCGTGCTGACCGGCATCGTGCGCGGCGCTGGCGACATCCCGCTCGCCGGAGCGTGCGTGTCGGCCGCGGGTCCGGGCGTCACCAGGCATGCCTTCACCAACCGCAGCGGGCGGTACGCCTTCACCTCGCTGCGGCCAGGTGACTACCGGATCAGGGTCACCGACTGCGCCAGCCCAGACAGCTACCAGGCAAGCACCAGCTACCGGGTCCTGGTCGACGGCGGCAGGTACACCACGATGCACGCCATCACGCTGGCTGCGGCGACGCCCGCGGCCGGCCTCGCCACCGAGCGCCGCTACCTGAGCAGCCATCCAGGCGCGGTCAAGCACAAGCAGGACACCACGTTCATCTCGGGCACCGTGCGCAGCACCGCTGGCAAGCCGCTGGCCGGGATCTGCGTGACCGCCTGGGTGTTCAACAAGCTCGGCGGCGAGCAGGTCTTCTGGTCCACCGGTCTGCACGGGCGGTACGACATCCCGAACGTCTTCGGCATCCTGCCTGGCAAGTGGCACGTGCTGTTCACCACCGGCTGCGGCAGCGTGGGCAACTACGCGCCGCAGTGGTGGGACCACGCATCCTCGGCGGGCAAGGCCACGCCGCTGCACGCGACCGCGACCAGTCACTTCACCGGCATCAACGGCGCGCTCGGCAGGGGCGGCGAGATTACCGGCGTGATCAGGGGCAGCAGCAATCACGGCCCGCGGCTGGCCAGGATCTGTGCCGCCGCGACCGGCCTTGGCGGCATGACCAACGTGGACGTGGAGACGGTGACCGGCAAGAACGGCTCGTACCGGCTGACCGGCCTCGGCACCGGCACGTTCTCCGTCAGGTTCTCGCCGTTCTGCGGGTCCGAGGGCAACTACCTGCCACGCAACTTCGGCAAGGTGCACGCCACGGCGGGCAAGACGCACTCAGGAGTGAACACGTTCTTGCTGCTCGGCGGCCAGATCACCGGCACCGTCAGCAGCGCGGCCGGCGGCACGATCAAGGGCGTGTGCGTCGAATACGCCTCGCTCCAGGGCGCGAGCAATGAGGCGCAGAGCGGGGAGCGCGGCGGCTACGCGTTCCACAATCTGCCGCCAGGCAGCTACGAGGTGGCGTTCGCCGGCGGCTGCGGCAACACGGGCAGCTACGCGCCGCAGTACTACGACAACCAGCAGAGCCCGGCCGGCGCCAGCATCATCGATATCACCCTTGGCGACAACCAGGGCGACGTGAACGCGGTGATGCAGCCAGGCGGCACGATCTCCGGCGAGATCATCAACCAGGGCACCGGCTCACCGCTGCCGGCCAGCTGCGTGCTGGTGACTTCACAGCAGGAGGCAAACGGCTTCGGCACCAGCCTGACCGACGTGGCACTCGGCTACAACCAGGCGCAGCTCGCGCTGACCGGCCCCAACGGCGGATACAGCTTCTCGAACCTGGCGCCTGGCGCGTACCTCGCGCAGGCAACGCCGGACTGCGAGGCGCCGGTCGGCGACTACGCCACCGAGTGGTACTCGCCGGACGGCTCAGGCAGTCCTGAGTGGCTGTCGGTCAACGCCGGCACCCCGGAGACGAACGTGGACATCCAGCTGCCGCGCGGCAGCTTCATCACCGGCAAGATCACCAATACGGCCGGCCGCGGGATCGGCGACATGTGCGTGTTCCCGATCGGAGTGGGCAGCGTGACCAGCGAGATCCCGGCCTTCTACAGCGCCGGCGTCAGCCTGTCCGGCGGCAGGTACCGGGTCTCCGGGCTGGCGCCTGGCCAGTACGACGTGGAGTTCGAGGCATGCCTCGGCGGGCCGTACGCCGACCAGTGGTACGACGGCCAGGGCTCGTCGGCGGACGCCAACCCGGTCACCGTGCCGGCCAACCAGACAGTCAGCGGGATCGACGCCACGCTGAACGGCGGCGGCACGGTGGCCGGCACGATCACCGATCAGGCCACCGGCGAGCCGGTGCGTGACGCCTGCGTGCTGCTTGTCGACTCCGGCCAGAGCATCGTGTACGCGGTGACGACCGGCAAGAAGGGCCAGTACGCGCTGCCGTTCGTGGCCGCGGGCAGCTACTCGGTACAGGCGTCGCAGTGCGAGGCGGCGACGCCCGCGCTGGCCGCCGTGGTGAGCAGCGTGCAGGTGAAGCTGTCGCAGACCGCCAGGGCGAACGTCGCGCTGCCGCCTGCTGGCGGCTTCACCGGATCGGTGTCGGTGGCAGGCGGAGCCGCCGGCGCGGCGGTCGGCACCTGCGTCGAGGCCACGCCGGTCAGCGGCAACGGCCAGGCCGGCGTCGGCGTAGTCGGGCCTGCCGGCAGCTACCTGGTCACCGGGCTGGCGTCAGGGACCTACCAGGTGCTGTTCACCCCGGCCTGCCTGTACGGCGTGCCGGGCACGGCGCCCGAGCAGACCACCTCCACCGTGACGGTCACTGCGGGCAGCGATACCCCAGGCGTGGACGCGACGCTCACCCAGGACGGCGCGATCGCGGGCACGGTGACCAGCAAGAGCACCGGCGGTTCGCTCGGCGGGATCTGCGTCGCGGCCTACGCCGGCGCAACGGCGGCCACCCCGGCTGAGGTCGGGATCTCCAACCCCGACGGCAGCTATCAGCTGCAGAACCTGGTACCTGGCAGCTACATCGTCAGGTTCTTCGCCGGCTGCGGCACTGTCGGCTACCTGACGCAGTGGTGGCAGGCCGCGAGTTCCGCTGCTGCCGCCACGGCGGTGCCGGTGACGGCCGGGGCTACCACCGACGGCATCGACGCCAGCCTGGCGGCCAGCTAGCCAGCCAGGCCGGGCCGAGCGTGCGCCGCACCCGCCTGTTGCTGCTCAGCCTGTCGCTGGCGTTCGCCCTGCCGGTCGCGGCGGCCGGCGCTGTATCGGCCGCCGCGAGGCCAGCCGGGAGTCCCCTGCTGGCCAGCGGCTCTATTGCCGGCCAGGTCACCAACACGGCCGGCCAGCCGGTGCCCGGCATCTGCGTGTTGACCAGCGCCGGGCCGTCCGCCGCGACGGGCAAGGCCGGCCGGTACCAGATCGACGGGCTGCGCCGGGGCAGCTACCAGGTCGGGTTCGAGGGAGGCTGCAACAGCAAGGGCAGTTATGCGCCGCAGGTGTACCGGAACTCCGCCAACCTGGTCGACACCACCCCGGTGCAGGTATCACCAGGACGGGTCACGGCGGGCATCGACGCGGTCATGCAGCCGGGCGGCACGGTCTCCGGGCACGTCACCGACCTGGCGGGCAGCGGGGTGCCGGGCGTCTGCGTCTCGCTGATCCCGGTCGAGTCCGGCCCGGTCACCACGAGCCTGGCCGGCCTGCTGCTGTTCCCGGTTGACCCGGCCGGGGGCGCGACCAACGTGTCCGGCAGCTACCAGGTCGGCGACCTGCCGCCGGGCCAGTACGACGCCGAGTTCAGCTCGTGCAGCAGGGGGAACTACGCGAGCGCGTGGTCAGGCACGCTGCACGGCGCGCCGGTGCCGCTGTGGGTGGCGGCCGGCGGCGTCACCAGCTCGGTCAACGCGGTGCTGCAGCCGGGCGGGACGATCACCGGCCGGATCAGCCGGGCCGGCCGGCCGCTGGCCGGCTGCGTCGCTGCCGTCCCGAAGGGCGGCAGCCCGGCCTTCCGTGCATTCGGCCCGGCCGTGGTGCTCGTGGCGCACGGCAGCTACCGGATCGCGCACCTGCCGGCCGGCAGCTACGGGGTGTCCTTCGAGTCCGGCTGCGACGGCTCGTTCTTCGGCAATGTCTGGTACTCGCACGGCTATTCGCTGGCGACCGCGACGCCGGTCCAGGTCACCGCCGGGCACACCACGGCGGGCATCAGCGAGGCGGTGACCGCAGGCGGAAAGATCCTCGGCCGGGTGACCGACTCGGCCGGGCGGCCGGTCGCGGATGCCTGCGTCTACGCGGCCATCGGCCGCAACCCGTCGGCGAGCAGCGCGATCAGCGACGGCGTCACCGACCCGGCCGGCCGGTACCGGGTCGCCGACCTGGGCAGCGGCAGCTACACCGTGGTCGTCGCGCCCGGCTGCCACCGCGCCGGTGCAGGCCTGGCCGACCAGGTCCGCCGCGGCGTGCGGGTGACCGCGCCGCGCGCCAGCACGGGGGTGGACGTGGTGGTCCAGGTGGCGGGCACGATCTCGGGCGTGGTCGACGGCGGGCCTGGCGGCGGGCCGCAGCCGGGCATCTGCGTCACCGCCTACCCGCGCACTGCGGCGGGCCCGCCGCGGTCGGCGCTCACCGGAGTCCGCGGGAGCTACACCATCGGCAGGCTGGCGCCCGGCGGCTACGCTGTCAGGTTCTTCGCCTGCGTGCAGGGTGACCAGGCGACCGCGCCGCAGTGGTATCACGGCCGGCCGGGCGCCGCGGCCGTCCAGGTCAGCAGCGGAGTCGTCAGCAAGCACATCGACGCCACGGTCAGCGCGGACGGCTCGATCACCGGGACCGTGACCGGCGCGGGCTCGGCTGACCTGGCCGGAATCTGCGTGACCGCGGTGCCGGCCGGCCGGCTTGCCCGGATCGCGGGGATCGCGTCGCCGGTGCTGGTCAGCACCGGCTCAGGCGGCGGCTACCGGCTCGCCGGATTGCCGCCTGGGCGGTACGCGGTCCGGTTCAGCTCGGGCTGCGGGCTGGTCGGCTACCGGACCCAGTGGTGGCGGGACGCCGCCTCGGCCGGTGCCGCCACCCTGGTCACGGTGCCGACTGGCGGCGCGGTGACCGGCATCGACGCGCAGCTGCAGGCGGGCTAGCCGGGCGCCGGGCCGATCGCGGCCCGGCGCCGCAATCCGGCTCAGAAAATGACGTAGACCTTGCGGATGGTCTCGTGGATCTGCCAGCTGCCGGCCCAGCCGCGCGGGAACACCGCGGTGTCACCAGGGCCGATCTCCTGCGCCTCGCCGCCGTCCGGGGTGACGGTCATCCGGCCGGCCACGATGTGCACGAACTCGTGCGTCTCCAGCGTCCAGTACGACGGGCCCGGCGTGCACTCCCAGACGCCGACCTCCTGGTCGCCGTCCTGCCACAGGGTGAAGCCCGAGGTCTGCATCGGCTCGCCGGTGGCCTCCTCTAGCGGCCCCCAGTCCTCGAGCTCCGCGGTGACAGCGGCGGCCAGGTACGGCGTGGTGACATCGGTCATGACGTGCGGTCCTTTCAGTTTCAGGAGATGGTCAGCTTGCCCGGCGGCTGCGCAGCGTGCTGCACGGTCTCCGGGAACGGCAGCGCGATCGGGTCGATGCCGAGCCTGCTGTTGCCGTCGGCGTCGAACCTGTCGAGGCCGAGCTGGCTGACGTCGGTGACATCGGAGCGCCCGGTGAGCGCGACGTCGGCGGTCGCGCGCGCCACCGCCGGGCCCCACATCATCCCGGCGCCGCCCGCGCTGGCCAGCGTGACCCCGCCGATCGGGCTGTCCCCGGCCACCGCCGGGCCGATGATCGGCAGGTGGTCGGGGGTGTAGTCGATGGTCGCGGCCCACGCCCGGCGCAGCCCGAGGCCCGCGGTCACCGGCACCAGCTCGGCCAGCCGCTGCCGCATCAGCGCCAGGTACGCCTCGTCGATGCAGGCGGCGGTGCCCGGCGGCTCGTCCGGGTTGCTCATGCCGAACAGCAGCCCGCCCTCTTCCGGCCGCCAGTACAGCCCGGCGGCAAGGTCGAAGACCATCGGCACCCGGCTCGGCGCCAGGTCGGGGTGCCGCTCGGTGACCGCCACCTGGTGCCGGACGCCGCCGGCCGGCACCGACACCCCGGCCAGCCCGGCCACCTCGGCGAGCTCAGGGCCGCCGGTAAGCACCACGACCGGCGCGCTGATCGGCCCTGCCGAGGTCCGCACGCCGGTGACGGTGCCACGGTCGATGTCAAGCCCGGTGAACAGGGTCCGCTCCAGCACCCGCACGCCGCTGACCGCCAGCGCCACGGCATAGGCGGTGACGTTGCGCGGCGGCGCGAGGTAGCCGTCCTCGGCACAGTAGGTGCCGCCGAGGGTCCGGCCAGGCGCCAGCGTCGGATTCAGCGTGTCGAGCTGGCCGGGCTCGAGCCACCTGACCGCGAGCCCCAGCCCGGTTTGCATGGCCATCCGCTGCTCGGCGGCGGCCACGTCGGCCTCGGTGAAGCACGGCAGCAGGTAGCCCTGCTGGGTGAAGCCGGAATCGATGCCGATCTCGTCGTGCTGGCCCAGGTAGAAGCGGCGCGACCACTCGCCAAGCTGCACCGCCCACTGGGTGCCGCCCTGGGTCCTGACGATCCC
>JASHQL010000385.1 GCA_030039155.1 Streptosporangiaceae bacterium
TCGATCTGCAGGTCGGCAGGATCGATGGTGACCTCGACCGGGTCAGCCTCGGGCAGCACGAGCACCCCGGCAGCAGAGGTATGGATCCGGCCCTGCGACTCGGTGACTGGCACGCGCTGCACGCGGTGCACCCCGCCCTCGTACTTCAGCTGTGACCAGGCGCCGTCCGGGCTGTTGCTGCCAGCCTTGACCGCCACCGTCACGTCCTTGTACCCGCCGAGGCCGGTCATGGTGGCGTCCATGATCTCGGTCTTCCAGCCCTGCCGCTCGGCGAAGCGCAGGTACATCCGCAGCAGGTCCCCAGCGAACAGCGCCGACTCCTCGCCGCCCTCGCCCGCCTTGATCTCCAGGATCACGTCCTTGGCGTCGTTCGGGTCGCGCGGCACCAGCAGCTGCTCGATCCGCTGCTCGAGCTCGGTGCGCTGGCTGGCGAACTGCTGCGCCTCGGCGGCGAACGAGGCGTCCTCGCGGGCAAGCTCGCGCGCGGTGGCCTCGTCCTCGCCGGCCTGCCGCCACTGCGCGTAGGCCTGCACCACCGGCGTCAGCTCGCCATACCGGCGGCCGAGAATCCGCAGCTTGTCCGGGTCGGCAAGGACAGCGGGGTCGGCCAGGTCGTGCTCAAGCTTGGCGTGCTCGGCGGTCAGCTCTGCCACACGCTCGAACACCGCTCACACCTCCCTGACTGCAGACGGGTGGAGTTTTGGTACCACTGAAAGAGCACCAAAACTCCACGCGTTGACTGACCACCGACGCCAGCCCGGCAACGGGACTGGACGAACCGGACTGCCGAGCTACTTGCCGGCCTGCTTCTTGCCGAACCGGCGCTCGAACCTGGCCACCCGGCCGCCGGTGTCGAGGATCTTCTGCTTGCCGGTGTAGAACGGGTGGCAGTTGGAGCAGACGTCGGCGTGAATCACGCCGTCCTTGGCCGTGCTCCTGGTGGTGAAGGTGTTCCCGCAGGTGCAGGTCACCGTGGTCACCACGTACTCGGGGTGAATACCCGACTTCATCTCAGACTCCTGGTTCTCGCGGTCGCCGGGTCGCCCGCGCTCCTTGCGGAGCGCGCGGCGTGAACCGGAACCGCATCGTGTTGGCCTACCAGTTTGCCAGGCTGTGCAACCAGCCTGGCTGGCGAACCATTCCCTGGCCGGCCCCGCTAGGAGCCGACCGTGGTCTTCTGCACCTGCAGCAGGAACTCGGCGTTGCTCTTGGTGCCCTTCATCCGGTCCACCAGCACCTCGAGCGCCTGCTGCGGCTCGAGCGCGTGCAGCACCCGGCGCAGCTGCCAGACGATCTTCAGCTCCTCCGGGCTCATCAGCAGGTCTTCCTTCCTGGTGCCGGACGCGTCCACGTCCACCGCCGGGAAGATCCGCTTGTCGGCAAGCTCCCTGCGCAGCCGCAGTTCCATGTTGCCGGTGCCCTTGAACTCCTCGAAGATCACCTCGTCGGCCCGTGACCCGGTCTCGATCAGCGCGGTGGCCAGGATGGTGACCGAGCCGCCGTGCTCGATGTTCCGGGCCGCGCCGAAGAACCGCTTCGGCGGGTACAGCGCGGTCGAGTCCACGCCACCGGACATGATCCGGCCGCTGGCCGGGGCAGACAGGTTGTAGGCCCGGCCGAGCCTGGTGATGGAGTCCAGCAGGACGACCACGTCGTGGCCCATCTCGGCCAGCCGCTTGGCCCGCTCGATGGCCAGCTCGGCGACCGTGGTGTGGTCTTCCGACGGGCGGTCGAAGGTCGAGTAGATGACCTCGCCCTTGACCGAGCGCTGCATGTCGGTGACTTCCTCTGGCCGCTCGTCTACCAGCACGACCATGAGGTGGCACTCAGGGTTGTTCTTGGTGATCGCGTTCGCGATCGCCTGCATGATCATCGTCTTGCCCGCCTTGGACGGGGAGACGATCAGGCCGCGCTGGCCCTTGCCGATCGGCGCGATCAGGTCGATGATCCTGGTCGTCATGATGCCGGGGTCGGTCTCCAGGCGCAGTCGCTCCTGCGGGTACAGCGGCACCAGCTTGGAGAACTCCGGCCGCGTCTTGGACTGCTCGGGGTCAAGCCCGTTGATCTTGTCGAGCCTGACCAGCGCGTTGAACTTCTCCCTGCGCTCGCCCTCGCGCGGCTGCCTGATCGCGCCCTCGATGACGTCGCCCTTGCGCAGTCCGTACTTGCGCACCTGGGACAGCGAGACGTACACGTCGTTGGCGCCCGGCAGGTATCCGGTGGTGCGGACGAAGCCGTAGTTGTCAAGCACGTCCAGGATCCCGGCGATCGGGATCAGCACGTCGTCCTCGGTGATCACCGGCTCGGCGTCGTTGCCGCCGCCGCGCTCACGCCGCCGGTTGCTCGAGTTCCGGTTGCGGTACCTGTCCCGGCTGCGCCGGCCGCCCGAGCCATCCCTGTCGTCGTCGCGGCCGCCGTTGTCCCTTGGCGCGTTGTCTCTTGGCGCATTGTCCCGGCTGCCGCCGTCACGGTTCCCGCCGTCACGGGCGCCACCGTCACGGGCACCGCCGTCACGGGCACCGCCGTCACGG
>JASHQL010000386.1 GCA_030039155.1 Streptosporangiaceae bacterium
GGCGACGGCGACGGGCTCGAACTGCTCGGCGACGGGCTGCTCGAGGCCTGCTGGACCACGTACACGATGATCGTCCGCCCTGGCCCAAGCGCGTGCTGCGGGCCCGGGCTGGTGGCGAACACGGTGCCTGGCGCGTACCCGTTCGTGTCGGGACCACTTGAGTACTTGACCTGCACGATGTAGTTGTACGGGCTGCCGCTCAGCGTGGACTGCGCCTCGCCCAGCGGCTCGCCGATCACATTGGGCACCCGCAGCAGGTTGTGCTCGGACACGAACAGCGTCACGGTCTGGCCGCGGGTCGCCCGGCTGTTCGCGGCCGGGCTCTGCCTGACCACCTCGTTCAGTGGCGCGGCCGATGACACCATCTCTGTTGTCCACTTCAGTCCCGCCTGCCTGAGCAGCGACTCGGCGGTGGACAGGCTCTGGTGCGTCACGTTGGGCACGGTGGTGTTGCCGGCCCCGGACGAGACGATCAGCTGCACCTTGGTGTTCTTCGGCTCGGTGCTGCCCGCGGCCGGCTTGGTGCCGATGACCTGGCCCTTCTTGATCGAGGTCGATGCCTGCTTGACCTCGCTGCCGACCACCAGGTGGTCGGCGCGCAGCGCCGACTTGGCGCTGGCGACGCTGAGCCCGCGCACCGACGGGACCGTCACGTCGGACGTGCTGCCGTTGACGAATTCCAGCCCGAGCGCGATCAGCACGCCGAGCGCGACCAGCACGGCCAGCACCACCCACGGCCACGCCTTGCGCTTGCGCTGCCCGCCGCGGCCCTGATCGGGGCCGTACTCATAAGGCGGGATCGCGCCGGTGCGGCCGGCCATCGCGGTTTCGGCGCCCATCCGCCTGGTGGCCTGGGTGTAACCGCCGCCGCGCAGTTGCGCGGCAAGCGGCGCGCCGGACAGCGCGCGCTGGATGTCGTTGCGCATCTCGCCGGCCGACTGGTAGCGGTCGGCCGGGTCCTTGGCCATCGCCTTGAGCACGATGGCGTCGGCCCACGCGGGCACCTCAGGGTCGATCCTGGACGGCGGGATCGGGTCTTCCTTGACGTGCTGGTAGGCGATCGCGACCGGCGAGTCCCCGGTGAACGGCGGCCGCCCGGTCAGCAGCTCGTACAGCAGGCAGCCGGTGGAGTACAGGTCGCTGCGGGCGTCAACCCGCTCGCCCCTTGCCTGTTCCGGTGACAGGTACTGCGCGGTGCCGATCACCTGCGCGGTCTGGGTCATGGTGGCCTGGGCGTCGCTGACCGCGCGGGCGATGCCGAAGTCCATCACCTTGACCTCGCCGTTGCGGGTCAGCATGACGTTACCCGGCTTGATGTCGCGGTGCACGATCCCGTTGCGGTGGCTGTAGTCAAGCGCGCGCAGCACTCCGTCGGTGATCTCCGCGGCCCGCTCCGGCAGCAGCCTGCGGTCGTCCCTGAGCAGGTCACGCAGCGTGCGGCCGTCGACGTACTCCATCACGATGTACGGCACCGGCACCGGCCCCGCCATGTCCTCGCCGGTGTCGTAGACCGCGACGATCGAGGCGTGGTTGAGCGACGCGGCCGACTGCGCCTCACGGCGGAACCGCGCCTGGAACGTCTGGTCCCTGGCCAGGTCGTCACGCAGCGTCTTGACCGCCACGATGCGGTCGAGGCGAATGTCGCGGGCCCGGAAGACCTCGGCCATGCCGCCGCGCCCGACGATGCCGTCGAGTTCGTAGCGACCGCCGAGCATTCGTGGCTGGGTCATGTCTCGCACTGCGTTACCGTCCTGCATCTCGGTGGCTCCGGCCGGCTTGCCATGCTCGCGCCCGCGCAGCGTACCTGCCAGCGACCTCGATCATGAACTCTACGGCCTATGCCGCAGAAGCGGCCAGGCCGACCACTGCCCGGGCCAGTCACGACTGCCCCAGGTAGGCTTCGATGATTTTGACGGCGATCGGCGCGGCCGCGTCCGCCCCGTATCCGCCGCCCTGCACGATCACGCCGACCGCGATCCTCGGCGTCTGGCCATTCCCGGCCGGCGCGAACGAGCTGAACACCGCGTCGTCATCGACCAGCCCCGCGCTGATCTGACCGTTCTGCGCGGTGCCGGTCTTGCCGGCGATGATGATGCTGGTCGCAGGCGGGCCGGCGGTCTCATAGGCGGTACCGCTGGGATTCTGCGTGACGCCGCGCATCAGCGTGCGCATGTAGCTGGCAACCGTGCCGTTGATCGGCGTGCTGAGCACGCTGGGCGTGGCCGAGTAGACCGTGGCCAGGTTGTGGCTTGCCTCGATCGACTGCACCATGTACGGCTTCATCAGCACGCCGTGGTTGGCGATGGTCGCCGCCACCATCGCCTCCTGCAGCGGCGTCTCCCGCGCGTTGTACTGGCCGATGGCCTGCAGCGCCGTGTAGGCGGGATCGTTGTACTTGACCGGCGGCCACGGGCTTTCCGACACCGGCATCGGGATCTGCAGGTTGGGGTCGTTGAAGCCGAAGCCGTCCGCGTAGCTGTGCAGCACCGGCGCGGTCAGCTTCATGCCGAGGCGGCCGAACGCGGTGTTGCAGGACAGGTAGAAGGCGACGCTGATCGGCGGGTCGCCGTCGGCGCACGGCTCGAAGTCGTCGTTGTGCAGGTAGTTGCCGTTCCCGAGGGACAGCGCGGTCGGCGCCAGCACGTCCGTGGACGGGTTGGCGACCAGCTTGGTGCCGAACGCGGCGGACCCGGTGACGATCTTGAAGCTGGAGCCTGGCGGCCAGGTCTCGTTGATCGCCCGGTTCAGCAGCGGGTTGCCGGGCGCGGTCAGCAGCTGGTGGTCGACCTTGTTGAGCTTGGCGCCGTTGGTCGTGGTCAGCACGTTGGGGTTGAACGTGGGGTAGGAGGCCATCGCCAGGATCGCGCCGGTGCTCGGCTGGATGGCCACCACGGCGGCCGGCTTGCCGCCGTCCTGCGCTGCCATCGCCTCGAGTGCCTGGTAGGCAGCAGCCTGCGCCTTCGGGCTGATGGTCAGGATGACGTCAGAGCCTGCCTGGTTCCCGGACAGCAGCCCGATCAGGTTGTGCAGGCCCAGGTCGGTCGAGGTGCCGGTCAGGTACCTGTTCTCGGCTGCCTCGATGCCGGTCTTGCCGTAGATCGTGTCGTAGCCGGTGACGGCCGCGTACTCGCGGCCGAACGGATACACCCGGTGATAGGTGTCGGTGCCCTTGTTCTTGACCGACTCGGCGATCTTCAAGTCGGTGCCGTCGCCGTTCGCGATGATCGCGCCGCGCTGGATGGTGAACTGCTGGTTGAAGATCCTGATGTTGGCAGGCTCTGACGCCAGGCTGTTCGACTCGAACGCCTGCACGTAGTTGATGTTGATCATGAGCAGCGCGAACATGCCGAGGCAGGCAAGCGACAGCCGGAGCAGGGCACGGTTCATCAGGCACGCACCACCTGGGTCATGCCCTCGTCCTGGATCGGCTGCGGGGCCGGCCGTCTGGCGGTGTCGCTGACCCTGACCAGCACCGCGACAAGCGCCCAGCTCGCGATCAGCGATGAGCCGCCCTGGGAAAGGAACGGCGTGGTGATGCCGGTCAGCGGGATGAGCCTGGTCACGCCGCCGACGATCACGAACACCTGGAGCGCGAGCACGAACGCGAGCCCGCCGGCCAGCAGCTTGGCGAACGGGTCCTTCACCCCGAGCGCGGCCCGCAGGCCGCGCTGCACCAGCAGGCCGAAGATCAGCAAGATGGCCATCAGGCCGACCAGGCCGAGTTCCTCGCCGAAGGCGGTGACGATGAAGTCGCTTTGCACCAGCGGGGTGTAGAACGGCTCGCCATGCCCGAGGCCGGTGCCGAAGATGCCGCCGAAGCCTAGCCCGTACAGGCCCTGCACGGTCTGGTAGGAAGGCACGCAGTGCAGCTGGGTGGCCGGGTTGCAGTAGATGTTCGCGCGGGTGAACGGGTGCAGCCAGACGGTGAAGCGCGCGCCCACGTGGCTGAACAGCGCGGCGGTGACCAGCGCGCCGAACAGGAACAGCAGGATGCCAATCAGCAGCCATGAGGTCCGCTGGGTGGCGATGTAGAGCATCGCGATGAACAGCCCGAAGAACAGCGCCGAGGTGCCGATGTCGCTCTCAAAGATCAGCACAAGCAGGCTGGCCGCCCAGGCCACCAGCACCGGGCCGAGGTCGCGGGCGCGCGGCAGGTCGATGCCGAGCACCCGGCGCCCGGCAAGCGCCAGCACGTCCCTCTTGCCCACCAGATAGCCGGCGAAGAAGACAGCGAGCAGCAGCTTGGCGAACTCCTCCGGCTGCACGGTGAACCCGCCGACCGCGATCTGGATCTTCGCGCCGGTGCCCGGCACCTCGCTGAACCTGTCCGGCAGCAGCGCGGGCAGGGCCAGCAGCACCAGCCCGATCGTGCCCAGGGTGTAGGTGTAACGCTGCAGCACCCGCGGTTCCCTGATCAGCGCGAGCAGGCCGACGAACACCGCGATGCCGAGCGCGCTGTACACCACCTGCAGCATCGTCGCCGAGCTGCTCAGCGTGCTGATGACCTGGCCAGGGTTGCCGTTCCTGCCCGATTCCTGCAGCCGGTACAGCATCACGATGCCAAGGCCGTTCAGCAGCGCGGCCAGCGGCAGCATGAGCGGGTCGGCCCATGGCGCGAGCCACCTGACCGCGAAGTGCGCGGCGAACACGACGACCGCGTAGCCGAGCACGTACAACGGCAGGCTGGACGGCAGCTTGCCGTTCAGCCCGAAGCCGACGCTGGCATAGGCGAACGCGACGATCACCAGGGCGAAGCAGAGCATGATCAGCTCGGTGCCGCGCCTGCCGCGCGGCAGCGGTGCCCTTACGGCCGGCGCGGTCGACGGGAAAGCACTCACGATGCTGCCTGCCCGCAGAATGCTGGCACCGAGGGCTTCGGCGGGATCTTGATCTGCGAGGTGTGCTTCTTCTTGTTCTTGTTCTTCACCGCGCGCTGCTGCGCCATCAGGCTTGCCTTGGTGGCCGTCCACTTCGCCACGGCGGTGGTGGCGACCTGGCAGGTGTAGTGCCGCTTGATGTTCTGCACGGTCTGCTCGGCCGCGGCAAGCGAGCCTGGCGAGGTCGGCAGGTCCTGCCTGTCGGTCGTGGTGACGTGCGCGACCGGGATGCCGGTGCGGCGGAAGACGTGGGACAGCTTGAGCGGTCCCACGCTCTCGTTGATGCCGCGGTAGATGATCACCTGGGAGCCGCCGGTGGCGACGTAGTACTGGCTCTGGGTGGCCCGCCAGCCCCAGTAGCCGCCGCCGATCACCAGCAGCAGCAGCACGACCAGCACGGTGGTGACCAGCGGCCAGCGCCTGCGGCTTGCCTCCGGGCCGTCCGCGTCGTCGTCCTGGCCGCCCTGGCCGTCGGCAGGCTGGTCGTCCTCGCCCGGCTCGCCGGGCTGGCCGGCCAGCGTGACGGTCCCGTTGCTCTTATGCCTGCCGCGCACGATGGTGTTGCCGCTCGGCCGGGTCCGCGGCCTGCCGTCGCCGTTGGCGGCCGCGCCCGCCAGCACCGAGGCGTCGCTCACCGGGCCGGTCCCGGTGTCGACCACGTCGGCCACGATGCAGGTGATGTTGTCGGGCCCGCCGTTGGCGATGGCCTGGTCGATCAGGTCGCGGACCGCCTTGTCCGGGTCGGCGATATTCACCAGCGTGGTGTGCACGCTCTGGTCGGTCACCACGTCGGTCAGGCCATCGGAGCACAGCAGGTACCGGTCGCCGAGCATGGCCTCATGCATCGACAGGTCGGGCTCGGCCTCGGTGCTGCTCTGCAGCGCGCGCATGATCAGCGATCGCTGCGGGTGGTTGGCAGCCGCCTCCGGGGTCAGCCTGCCCTCGTCGACCAGGGACTGGATCAGCGTGTGGTCGCGGGTGATCTGGTACAGGTCGTTGTCCCGCAGCAGGTAAGCGCGCGAGTCGCCGATATGGCAGACGGCGACCTCGGCGCCGGCCCACAGCAGCGCGGTCAGCGTGGTGCCCATGCCCTCCACCGAGGGATCGGCCACGCTCATCTCGTGCAGCGTGCTGTTGGCCTTGGCCACCGCGGTGGCCAGCGCGCCGAGCATGGCATCGCTGTCCTGCAGGCCTTGCTTATCAAGTGGCACGATCGCGGCGATCGCGACGGCGCTCGCCACCTCGCCGGCCGCGTGGCCGCCCATCCCGTCGGCGATCGCCAGCAGGTGCGGGCCGGCATAGGCGGAGTCCTCGTTGCCCTCCCGGAGCAAGCCGACATCCGAGCGGAGCGCGTAGTGCAGGGCGAGGGTCATCTGCGCAGCTCCAGAACCGTCTTGCCAATGCGGATGGGTACGCCGACGGGGACCGGCGTGGGGTGCGTCACCTTCTGCCGGTCCAGGTACGTGCCGTTCGTCGAGCCGAGGTCTTCCACCAGCCACTGGCCGTCTTGCGGAAAAAGTCGGGCATGCCGGGTGGAAGCGTAGTCATCAGTAAGTACCAGCGTGGCGTCATTGGCCCGGCCTATCGTGATCTGCTGGTCGCTGAGGCCCAGACTCGTGCCGGCCAGCGTACCGGCGGTGACCAGCAACAGCTGCGGGGCGGCCCGGCCCGGCCTGGCCGGCTTGGGCGGCCTGGCGGTCGGCGTCACCCGGGAGCGCTGCGGCGCGGCCCGGCGGCGGGCCGTCGGCCCGAACAGGTCGGTGCGTACCACGCCGACGGCGGCGATGACGAACAGCCACAGGACAGCAAGGAACGCGAGCTTGATAAGCGTGAGCTCAAGTGCGTTCATCGAGTCATGTCCTTGACTGGCCTTGCTGTCCGGGTGCAGCGACGGCCGGGCCCCGGTGCCGCTGCATAGCTGTCAGTAGATGCTGTCCCTGCGGAACACCAGCGTGGTGCGGCCCAGGGTCACCCTGGTCCCGTCGGTCAGGGCAACCCGCCTGATCGGCTGGCCGTTCACGAATGTGCCGTTGGTCGAGCCCAGGTCCACCAGCACCACCTCGCCGTCCTCCACCCTGAGCTCGGCGTGGTGCCGGGACACGCCGGGGTCGACGAGCCGCAGGTCACAGTCGGTGCCGCGGCCGAGGATCGTGAGCGGCGCGGTCAGCTCGAAGGTCCGCTGCATGCTGCCGTCCGGGCCGGGCTCTGGCCCGGACACCAGCAGCCGCGGCGTGCCGTCGAAGTTTCCAGGCCGGCTCGGCAGGTCGGTAGCCGGGCGGCGGATCTCCCCGTCCTCGACGGTCGCGCCCCTGATCACGCCGGAGCGGATCCGCAGCAACCCGGTGGACAGGTCGGGCGCTCCCTCGAACCTGAGCCGCACCGGCCCGACGAAGGAGTAGCCAAGCTCACTTGCGTACTCGCGAGCCAGGGTGGCCAGCTCGATGGCCAGGCTGTCGGCGTAGACGCCGAGCCGCTCGTAGTCAGCCATGGAGATCTCGACGACGAAGTCGTTCGGGACCAGCGTCCGGCCCTGGGCGACGATGGCCGCCCTGTCGTCCATCTCCCGCTGTACCGCGCTGGCCACCTCGACTGGCTGCAGCTCAGACTTGAACGCCCGCGCGAAGGCACCCTCGTACATCCCCTCCAGCCTGTGTTCAAAGCGCTGCAGGACTCCCACTTCGGTACCTCCTCTCCCTGCTCGTACCCGATCGTATCGGCGATGTGGGACCTGTTGAGGACGTGCTAACCTGACTGCTGCCCAAAGGGCGGGTGGCGGAACGGCAGACGCGCACGGTTCAGGTCCGTGTGTCCGAAAGGACGTGAGGGTTCAAATCCCTCCTCGCCCACATACATGCTGCCGTGCTCCCGGCGTTCGTGCTGCTGCCAGCGATGAGCCAGTGCTTGCCGCAGCTTAGGCGCACCGGGCACCGATTGTCATGGGCTCCAGATGCCCCGGCCGAGCGCCACCGGCTGGGCGGCGCCTTGGCATCATGACCCAGGTGAGCGCGGCGGCGATCGACACGGCGAGGCAACTGGCGGACGAGATCCTGTTTCCGGCGGCAATGGATGTCGAGAAATCCGGTCAGATACCCGCAAGTCATCTCGACGCTCTGGCCAGCGCCGGGCTCTACGGCATCGCCGGGCCTGCCAGCCACGGCGGCATGGGCGCCGACCAGGGCACGTTCTTGGCGGTTGCCGAGGCGCTGGCCTCCGGCTGCCTGGCGACCGCGTTCGTCTGGCTGCAGCACCACTCGGCGGTCAGGGCGGTGGCCGCGGCCGGCCAGCCGCTGCAGCGGCGCTGGCTGGGGCCGCTGTGCGAGGGGCGGCAGCGGGCCGGGATCGCGCTCGGCGGCACCAGGCCGGGCCAGCCGCTGCTGCGCGCGGTGCCCGCCGATGGCGGGTTCGTGCTTGACGGCAGCTCACCCTGGGTGACCGGCTGGGGCATGACCGATGTGATCTATACGGTCGCCAGGACCGGCAACGACATGCTGATCGGCGCGCTGGTACCGGTCACCCAGGCCGCCAGCCAGGATGGCGCGATCAGCGCCGAGCCGCTTGAGCTGGTCGCGGTGAACGCCAGCCGCACCGTGCACCTGCGGTTCGCCGGGTGCTTCGTCCCGGCCGACGCGGTGGTGATGACCATGCCGTACGCCGACTGGCTGGTCAGGGACGCCAGCGGCCTGCGCACCAACGGCTCGCTCGCGCTCGGCCTGGCCGC
>JASHQL010000387.1 GCA_030039155.1 Streptosporangiaceae bacterium
GCTGCCATCGAACGTTTGGCAATCGCAACCTCGCGAGGATGGTGATCGCGCTCCAAGATTTCCAGGCTGTTGGTGAAGCAGTTCTGAGCCGCGTCCCAGTTCCGCATATAGCGGTAGACATCACCTAGGGCGTTGAGGCTGCGGCCTAGGTCGAGCTTAAGGTCCAATTGATGGAAAGTCACGATCGCAGTGCGATAATGCTCAATGGCAGGTTGCCATTCCCTCCGCGCCCGATAGAGCCTGCCCAAGGCATAGCTAATGTGCGCAAGGCCGACGCTCTGGCCGGAGACGCTACGTTCCGCAACCTGGTGGGTCTGTTCCCAGCTCTCCCACTCTCCGCGAATCTCAAAGTATTCAGTCAGCGCACTACTGATCCGCCAGGCCAAATCGGACAGGCCTTGGTCGCTCGCAAGTCTCACGGCGGCGGCCAAGTTGCGATGCTGTTTCTCCATCCAGCGCATCGCCATGTCCCTGTCGCCCGAGGCACGCTCCGTCCCGCCCCGAAGGCTGGCCGTGCCTGATGCCCACGGTAGGTGCATTGAGCGGATGACATTGTCGTTCCGCTCAGCCTCGCGAAGGTAGAAATCCAGCAAGTGTCTTGTCTGCGCTGCAGCGTCGGATCCCAGCAGCTTGCCGGCGAACTGACGCAGCAAGGGGTGCATCGTGAAGAAGTGTTCATCTTGAGTCGGCTGGATAAGCTCTCGCCTGCGCAACTGGTCGAGCTGCCCGCGCGCCTCCAGTGGCGTTAAGTCGCCTCCAAGGTGCGCAGCAACCGCGACATCGAATGACTCCCCAGGCACAACGGCCAGTCGCCTAAAGAGAGTGGCTTGGTGGTCAGTAAGGCGGTCGTAGCTAACCCGGAAGCTCGCCTCAGGAGCCGGCCCGACGACTGACTCGTACTCGTAATTCGTGAGCGCTTCTAGTGCGTTTGCCAGGGTATATCCGGGGTTATCTTCTAGCCCGGCCGCGAGCGGCAAGATTGCGATAGGCAGGCCAGCGCACGCTTCTAGAACCTTTACTAGAGTCTCGTCCGGCTCGGCTCCAGCTGCATGGCGCGATGGGGCGAACGCCCTGAAGAGATCGACAGCATGAGCAACCCGCATCGGCTTTAGGTGCAGCGGTGTGATCTCCGGACTCAGGCGGTCGAGCGACGTGAGTATGACCAGGCACGTAGGGCTGCGAGGGATTAGGTCGCGTACACCGTAGTAGTCGGTGACGTTGTCGAGGAAGACTATTATCCGCTTGCGATAGGTGGCGCGGACGAATTCGCTCGGCAGGTTCGCGTCTGGTGGCAGGAGGTTGGGACGGCGTCCGAGAGCCTCCAAGAACATGCGCAGGTGCTGCGAGGTGTCACCGGGCTGTCGTAGGACGTCCAGGTATAGCGCGCCGTCTGGATACTCGTCCCTGATCCGGTGTGCCAGCGCGGTGCCGAGCGCGGACTTGCCCACCCCCGCGACCCCGACGATGGAGATGTGCTGGCTGGAGCCATGGACAGAGAGTCGGCGCCTGATATCTGTGAGCAGCTGATCCAACTCGGAGTCGCGGCCTATAAGCGGCGCTTCCTCAGGCAGCATGTTTGGCCCGGACACCGCAAGCCGACGTTGCAGGCTGCTGCCGGACCCGCTCCCGGCGTCGTTCTGGCTCATCCCCCGACACCCTTTCGAGGCAATCCTAGGCAGCGGCGAGTCAGCAAAGGTTTATCACGGGACCAATGATGGAGCACTACCCCATCCGCGCGCGCTCAGCGACTATTGCTCTTGTGAAAGTGACATCGGATAATGAATGGCCAGGTCAGACTGGCTTGAGTAACACGCTAACCTTGTTGAGCTGGATACGCCAGGCTGAGCACTGGTAGGCCATAGCGGCCGCGATGTACGCTCGCATCGAGGAGTCCCGGAGGCGCAATGAGTGCTCGGCCCAGCGCACTGGAGGCGCTCACTGCGCAACCCGCCCTCGCAGGGCTTGTATGTGACTTCGACGGCGTACTAGCACCAATCGTGGCAGATCCGACAACTAGTGTCATGGGCTCAGAGGTTGGGGTGACGCTCGGGCGTCTCGCTTCAAGCCTTGGTTTCGTAGCCGTCATATCTGGTCGGCCGCTGGCTTTTCTCCGCGAGCGCGTACAAGTGCCGGGCATCCCCCTACTCGGTTCCTACGGCATCGAGCGCTTCCGCGACGGTCAGTGCTACATGGCGCCAGAGGCGCAGGAGTGGCTGGGCACAGCACGCGATGCCGGCGATCAGCTCATGAAGCACTTCGCGAACTGGCCAGGGGTTCGGATCGAAGAGAAGGCGGTGTCTGTCGCCGCTCACTGGCGACAGGCTGATGACCAGGCGGCAGCCTCTGCAGAGATCCGCCTGGTAACCGCAGACATTGCCGCGACGACCGGTCTTCGTGTTGACTTCGGGAAACTTGTAGCCGAGCTTCGCCCGCCGATCGACGTCGACAAGGGTTCAGCGGTCGCCGACTTGCTGGCCCAGGAGAAGCCGAAGGTGATCGCTTATGCCGGCGATGATCTCGGAGACATTCCAGCGCTGGAGAAAGTCCACGACGCGCGCGGCTACGTCCTCGTTGTCGATCATGGCGATGAAACTGATCCGCGATTGCTGAAGCTGGCCGACGAGAGCTTCCATGGAACCGAGGCATTTGCCAGCTGGCTTATCGAACTTGCCGACGCGGCCGAACGCTATCGCCTCGGCGGCCCTTTGATCCGAAACAGACCCGTCGAGCGGTAGCGGCACATGCCCAAGGCCAGCCACTGCAATGGTGGCAACGGCCAGGTGCCTCCGGGCCGACGGCTCCCGCACGCCTGCAAACGCTAGATCGCGTGCGGCTCCCGAATCGACCGCGAAGCTCGGAGGCCACCGAAACATCCGCACTTGCATGCCGCCTTCCGTGCGCCTTCGCGCCTGCGGATTAGCCCGCTGGGAAGAACACGAACAGCGTGCAGCCGGTGACCGATTGCGGCACGTGCGAGGATCCGGCTGGAGCGTGGATGAATGAGCCGGCCGGATAGTCGCGGACGCCGTCGTTGAAGGTGCCAGCGACGACGAAGACTTCCTCGGGCCCGGGCTCGTGCACGTCGATCCCTTGCCAGCACGATCCTGGGTCTATCTCGAGCACGATGGCCTGCGCGCCGCCCGGGCTGCTCCACAGCGGGCGAGCCCGGATGCCTGGGAACAGTTCCTCTACCGGCGCGTCCTGCACCGCGGCCCATTCGTAGCTGCTCATGCGGCACCTCCTCCCGGCTGCGCTCAGGATCGCACGCCAGTCCGACAGCTCCGCCAGGCGCACACACTGTCTTGCCGCAGGCGGGCTGTCGAGGTGCTGTTGGTTATCGCGGGACGTCGGCGTGGGCGTGCGTGGTCAAAGCTGACAACGGCGGGGTGAGGCCGGGCGTCTATGGTGTGTCGACGCGACCGGCCCGCCTGTGCTTTGGCCGGGCGCGCTCGGCCGGTCAGGTGGGGCCGAGG
>JASHQL010000388.1 GCA_030039155.1 Streptosporangiaceae bacterium
GAACAGCAGTGGTCCGTCGATCGTGTGATCGAGCACGCCCGGGCTGGGCCAGGCGAGACCTCCGCTGGCTACGGCGGCTCGCTCCCCGCCAATGACCACCCGGGTGACGCTCACGCGCGTGCGCGGGCTCCGCTGCGCGACCTGAACGGGCGCGTCCGCCACGTGCCGATACCACCACGACGGCGTCGGGCTCGGCAGCGTCACCTGACCCTGCCAGCGGATGCCGCCGATCGTCATGGTCGCGGTACCCGAGCGCAGGAACACGAGCACCCAGCGCACATGAGGGGTCCCGTTCCAGTCGGTCACATCGCCACCGGAGCTGCCCTCGCGCAACCGGAGTGTGGACCGCCCGCGCCGGGACACCGCGGACGCCGGGACGTCATAGGTCACGACGGCCCAGCCCGGCGCAACCCAGGTGACGTCGCTGGATCGGATGCTCAGGCCGTGCACGGCCAGGGCGGGCACACCGCCAAAGGACCTTGCCTGGGAACGCCAGCCAGGTCTGCCGACAAGGACGCTCACCCACAAGGAATGCACGTGCGCCTTCTCGTGCAGCCAACCCCGGATCTTGAATCTCTGCACGGCGCCGTGATCGGATCTTGCTGAGTCCGCTCCGGTCTTCGCGAAGAACGGGCGCACCGCGACCGTCAGCTTCAGCGACGGCCTGACGGTACTCTCGCGCGCGGCGAGAACCTCCTGGGTCGAGAAGCTGAGCAGCGCGCGCCCCGGCCTCGCCGACAGCGAGCCTGCCTGAAACGCGGTGTAAGAGGTGAAATCTGCCAGGGTCGGTGGTCCGTGTGATCCAACTCCTTGCCAGAAGGCCGGCTGCATTGACCAGATCGCGAGGAACGCCGTGGCAAGCGCTGCGAAAGCCAACGACAGGCGAGTCACCAGGCTGCGCAGGCGTGCCGGAATCTTCGCTGCGAGCACGTACAACGGTGCGAGCAGCAGCGCAACCGCGACGACCAGGGCACCGAGCCGGGCAGTCCAGTCTGCCGCGAGGAGACTCTGCGGGAACGGCCAGCCGCTCGCTCCGGTGGCGACCCACATGTCGTACCAGTAGCTCTGAAAGCTGCCGCCGTAGACGTCAAGCAGGCCAGCTGCCAACTGCAGGAACGGCCCAAGAACGACGGCTGCCGGGCTGACGTCCACGCAGCTGCCGACAAGGCACAGCCCGCCGAGGACGAGGACGGAGAACTGCGGGAGCGACCCTGGGTCGAACAGCGTCACGCACAGCAGCAGGCCACCGGCCGTCAGGATTCCCAGCCGTCGCCGGTCGACAAGGCTTTCGGCGCCTCTCGCCCGGCGTGCGAGCACGATGACCAGGGCGGCTGAAGCCGCCAGCGCTGCGGCAAGCCAGAGCGCGCCAGGCGAAACACCGAACACCGCCCATAGCGACGAGCCGACCGGGGCCGCGGCTTGCACATGCCCGGGTTGGCTCGCAGCGGCAGAGGAATAGGCAAGGCCGCCGAGAAGGCTCGCGCGGCCGATGTCACTTGACAGCAACGGCCCGAAGCAGAAGGCCAGCGCAGCTGCGCAGCCCGCAGCAAAGCGGTAAAGCTCTCGGCGTTCGATGACCGAGACACAGAACCAGAAGATGACAACGAGGGCGACCAAGGCTGGCAGGTACTCGATGCCGATGCCCAGCCCGGCGACTATGCCGGCGAGCAGGGGCCGGCCGCGCAGGAGCATATCCAGCGCGAGCACGACAGCCAGAACCGTCATCGACTCGATCTGGCCATGCCCGGCCGACACCCAGAGCGGGACGGGTGAGACCAGCCAGAGCGTGGCCATCAGCGATGGCCGCCGGCAGTGCAGTTGCCTGCCGAGATCGGCCAGGAGCACCGCGATCAGGAGATCGGCGAGGACAAAGGGCAGCTTCCAGGCAACGGCAAGAGCGGCGGCGCCGGACATGCCGAGGTGCTCCAGAACGAATGACAGGCTCTGCGACCCGACCGAGAGCACGCTCAGGTCGAATCCGAACTTCCAGTGGTAGAAGAGCGGGACGCCCCATCGCAGCCATGCCCCGCTCGTGCCGGTCAGCGCGGCGAGGTCGTATGGATGACCCGCGACTGGCATCAACGCGAGAGCCGCCAGTACGTGGAAGACCATGGCAGCCGCGAGTGCCAGGCCCGGCCGTCCGCTGGCCCGGCGGGCTGCCGTACCGCCGATCAGCCCGCGCCCGGTCCGGCTACCCGGAGCCTGCCACGAGACTGGCGCACCAAGATCACCGTCCAGCAGGGTCACGCGGGTCTCCCGGCTGGTTCTTCCGGGGTCTGCTGGCCTGGCCTCGGACGCCTGGCGGATGCCTGGCTGGGCGGGATCCTGTCCCAGCGGGCGTACCCTTCGTCCGGTGGCATCAGGCCGGCCGCCCGCTCGGCCCACAGGCGGGTCCTGAGGGTGAGCCAGGCCGCGGCATTCACCGGCTGCCGTCGCAAGCTCACGCAGGCGGCGCGGCTCGCCACCCTTCGCGGTAGCGGGTCCGACCAGCCGCGGTTGAGATGCGCCTGGGCAACTGCCGTCCTGACGTAGTCGGACCGGAGCTGACGGTACGTGCCGACTGGCTCGTAGTACACCAGCGCGTCCGGCGCGTACCTGATCTCCCATCCAGCGCGCTTAGCGCGCGAGGCGATGACCCGGTCGCACGGCCAGCGGTGGTCGCCGCCCTGCCACGCTGCCCGGCGAACCGCCATCAGCCGCCCGATCGGCAAGAAGTCGTGGTTGACCAGACGAGTCTTGACCTCGTGCAGCATCAGCGCGCTGAAAGTTGCCGAGCGTTCCACCAGGGAGTCGACGGCCCGGCCGCCATCGGGTTGGCTGCGCGCCGCCACGATCCCGACCGTGGGCTGCGCGAAGCCGGGCAGCAGCGCCGCGAAGGCTCCCTGATCGACCCGGCAGTCGGCATCGACGAAGAACAGCAAGGCAGCCGACGTGCTGGCCACGCCAAGCGACCAGGCCTCCAGCGGGCCCTGCCGCCGGCCCTGCCGGATCGCCAGCGCGCCGTGCGCGGTGGCGACCGCGGACGTCTGGTCGGCGCTCGCGTCGTCGACCACGACGACTTCGGCAGCTGTCACTCCTGCGCATTCGAGGGCCCGGTGCACGCTGTCGAGGCAACCGCCGAGGCAACCCTCTTCGTTGTGCGCCGGGATGATCACAGCGAGATCGGGGCTGCGGCTGCCCGCGCTCATCCTTCCAGGACCTCCTGCTCGCGACCACGCGCCGACTGCCGGGGAACAAAGGGACGCGACCCGGCAGCAGCCCGGGCCTGGCGATCAGCCATGGCTGGGCCGTGCGACCCGGCCGGGCCGGCCGTCTGGCCTGCCGGTCCCGTGACCGGCGATCGGGCCTCCCGGGCCACCGCCAAAATCGCCGCGGCGACCTGCTTCCACGGGACCACTCCGGCAGGCTCGGCCCGTGGGCCCGCCCCCGCGACAGCTGACGAGAGCAACCCGACCAGGCCGACGGCCAGCGATGCCGGATCGGCCGGGGTGAGGACGCCGCCCGATGCTCCGATCGAGTCGCGCAGGCCGGGCACGTCGTAGCCGATAGCGGCGACGCCAGCCTCGGCCGCCTCGGTCACCACAAGTCCCCAGCCCTCGCGAACCGAGGTAGCGACCAGCGCGTGCGCCCGGCCGAGTCGCTCGCGCTTCTCCTCGTCGGACACGTGCCCGAGGAACGTGACGCCGGGGCCGGCCGTCCTGCGGAGCATCGCCTCCTGCGGGCCGCTCCCGATCACCCACATCTGCGCTTCCGGCAGCCGGCTGCGGGCCAGGCCGAAGGCCTGAACGGCATGCTCTGGTCGCTTGTTGGCAGTCAGCCTGCCGATGAAGACGACCGTCGGGACGGCCTCCTTCTCGACCGGGTCAGGCCAGGCCGGCGCCCATCCTTCCGGCACAACCGTGACTCGCCGCAGGCCGTAATGTTCGAGCGACTCACGACTCGACTCTGACACCGTTACGACCGGCACGTCCCTGTATGCCCGCAGCCAGGCCGGCTCGAGCAGGTAACGCCCAAGAGCCGAGACCGGCCAGGGCGTCTCATAACGCCAGATCTCCCTTGCGACCTGGTGCACGACGGCCACGATCGGCACGCCCCTGGCGAATCGAGGGCAGCCGAACGGCCGGGTGTTCACGCAGTCGACGACGAGGTCGTAGTGGCCGCGTCCGTCCCGCCGCCAGTAGCGCCTGGCCTGCCGGTAGACGCCAATTCGTCCGCCGCGTCGCAGCACGCGCACGCCGTCCACGAACTCATCGGCCGGCCTGGTCGGCACCGACGCGCAAAACAGGGTCACCTGATGGCCCTGCGTGACCCATTCGCGCGCCACCGACTGCAGGTAGACCTCGGCGCCGCCGGCCCGCGGATGCTCGAGATCCCGCCAGTTGTAGGCAAGGATCCGCAGCGGCCGGCCGGCGTGCCTGAATCCCGGCAAGGACCTGGCGGGCGACGGCAGGCTGGCGGCCGGCCGGGCGCCGAGCGCGGGAAGGCACTGCTGGCCGTGGCCGGCCGGCAGCCTGAGCCTGGGCCCGTAGTACCTGGCAACCCGCAGCCGGTAGCAGATCGCCAGCGTGTCCAGCAGCGTGCGCCAGACCGCCTTCGATGAGACCGTGCTGGTGAACCGCTCGGCGATCTCCACCGGGAGCTCAAGGAAGTGCTGGTAGCCCATCCGGCGGGCGACCACGAGCAACTCCAGGTCGAACGCGAATCGCTTTTCCATCATCCTCGGCAGGACGGCTGCCAGCGTCTCGCGCCGGATGAGCTTGATACCGGTCTGAGTGTCCCTGGCCGGCAGCCGGAAGAGCAGCCAGGTGAGCTGCCGGTAGCCCCAGGAATACAGTCGCCGGAGCGGCGGGTAGACGACCTCCGAGTCTGGATGGAGCTTGCTGCCGAAGGCCAGGTCGGGATCGGCGGCCCTGATCGCCGTCAGGTACTGGCTCAGCTGCGCGGCCGGGATGTCGCCGTCGCCGTCGATGAATCCGAGGTAGCGGCCTCTGCCCTGGGCCAGGCCGACGCGCAGCGCGGCCCCTTTGCCCTGATTCACCGCCAGGTTGACCACCCGGACCTGGTCGATGCCGGAGATCGTCGACGGACTTCCGTCGGTCGAACCGTCCGATACCGCTATCACCTCGAAGCTGACCCGCTCGGCCTGCAGCACGCCGACGACGTCCTGGACGTGGGAGGCAAGGCGGTGTCCTGGGTTGTAGAACGGAATGACCAGGGTGAGGTCAATCTCGGCAGCAGGGAGCTCGACCGCGCCATCGGTCAGCGTGGCCGTACGGGAAACCGGCCGCACGACCGCCGCCAGCGCCGGGATGGACACGGCAACCAGCACCGACCCGCTCGCCGCCAGCATGCACACGGCGATGGTTTCCATCCCGGCGTGCAGCACGGCCACCAGCACCGATACGAGTGCGACCCCCGCCCAGCTATAGAGCGAGGCAACCGAGCGCCTGGCGACGTGGAAGTAGGTGAGCAGGCCGATGATGCTGAGGAAGACCGAGCTGAGAGCGATGATCCCGACGACGCTCGCGGCGCCGACGTACTTCTGGCCGAAGAGCACGTCGACGACTTCGCCCGGCATTGCGGCAAGGACCGCGAAGGCCGCGAGGCCGATGGCGGTGACCATTCCGAGCGTCTCGCTGAGCGTCTTGCCGACGCTGATGCCGGTCCGGCCGGCGGAGACAAGCCGCGGGAAGGCCACCGTCGCGAGCGCTCCCGGCAGGAACAGCGCGATATGGCCGGCGATCGCCGCGGCCGCG
Organism: Streptosporangiaceae bacterium; assembly: GCA_030039155.1. Classification (GTDB taxonomy): domain Bacteria; phylum Actinomycetota; class Actinomycetes; order Streptosporangiales; family Streptosporangiaceae; genus JOPF074. The sequence goes on from JASHQL010000388.1 coordinate 5,757, forward strand.
TAGCGACCCGCAGCCGCAGGCGCGAGAAAGTGCCGAGCCAGGAACACGTCGATTCCGGTCAGCGTCGTGTACCCGGCAAGCCCGGCGATCGACAGCACGGCGTCGCGCAGGGAGATCCGTATCGCGTCAGGGCCGGTGGCGAACGTCTCCCGGCGCGCGACCACCAGGAGCGCCGCGGTGGTGAACGCCTGGCCGACTATCGTCGCCGCGACAGCGCCCTCGAGCCCGAAACCCGCCGCCACGAGCAGGGCACCGCTGGCCAGCCGGAGCGCGCCGCCGCCGACAAAGGTGGCGACGGCGACTGGCACGAAGCGCATCTCGCCGAGCAGCGCTCCTTGCAGGACGGCGGCAACCACCGCGAGCGGCATCCAGACGCCGATGGTGAGGACCGCTAACGGGGACTTCAGGTTCAAGAAGCCATCGATCACTGGCGAGAGCAGGCAGATGGCGGCCATCGACCCGGCGCCCCACAGCACGGATTTCGCGGTCAGCCTGCGCAGCGTTATCCGTTCTTTGCCGTTCCCAGGGGCAACGGCACGGGTCACGGCAAGCTGCACCGCGCCGAGCGGAACGCCGAGCACGGCGATGACATTCAGAACAGCGCCAAGCGCTCCGTAATGGGACGGGCCGAGCAGACGGCTGATCAGAACGTGGAAGAGGAAATTCAGTCCGTTAACCCCGGTCGTGGCGACCACTATGGACCAGCCACCGCGGCTGAGCAGGCCGCTGGCAATGTGCCCACGCAGGCTACGGCGATGCCGGCCCCGGCCACCCCGCACGCTGGCCGGCGTATTGTTCGCCGGCTGTTCTAATGCGACCCCTGCCGTTGGCGTCGTCACGCTCGTCTCGCCCGGCCCCTGAGCATGCAGGCACCAGCCCGAACCGGCCCAATCACCTCACTGGCCAGGTCAGGGCCTGCGCACCCGTCTCGTGGCACTGCTCCGCCTCGCGCCTCGCCGGCCGGACACGGCGCCGTTGCCGCGAAAACACAAGCACTCCCCCCCACCCCGTCTCAACGGCCACCAGGTGATCGCCGGCCCGCGCTGAATCGAGTTGCGCGAAACGCCGAGAGTCTGAGCCTCGTAAAACCGGCGTACAAGTCCATTTACTGGATGCACTAACTCGATTATCGAGATTAACACTGAACGCCGAAGCCAGCGGGTTTATTCGGCAGGTAAACCAAGAGATAGCTGCCAGTGCCGCCGCTGCTGGATTATTTGGATAATTCGATCGTGCAACGTCATTAATTAAGGTGGGAAGTTTCTGCGTTTCTGCATATGCAGGTGGTAGCTCGTGATCTGCGGATAAAGCCGGATAGTTTCCGGCACCGGCGAGGTCTCAGCAGATACGGCGGCAGCTACCTGAGATGGCCGGTCACGGCCGCTGCGGTCGCTGCCACGGCCTCGCGTGCACGCAGTCATCGGCATGGCCGCCGCCGCGCGGGAACCCGCATTCCGTGCACTTCGGGTAAACCGGCCGCTCGATGCCGTCCCACGGCACCAGTTCTCCGTCGACGGACATCACCCGGCTGAGGCCGTCAGCAGTCGCCACGTACTCGGCGCTGTAGCCGAGGGTGTAGCTCGCAGCGCCGTCGACCGGCCCGGATTCCCCGCTCATCGTGACTCACCACGGTACCCGCACCGCGACTCCGCGTCCGTGCCCGCATTCCGCCCGCATCCGCCCGAATCCGCGCAGCACGCACAGCACGCACAGCACGCCGCCTACCGTCAGAAATGCTGGCCGTCCGGCGGTCAGCTGACGGCCGCGGGCTGACAGACTGCTGCCATGCTCGCTGCCGACGCCGACCTGCCGCTGCTCAACCACGACGACCCGGCACTGACCGGGGAGAAGTTCCACGAAGTCCTTGACGACCTGGCCGGCCGCACCTGGCTGGTCCGGTCTGACCTGGGCTACCTGGTACTGGGCCGGGACCAGGGCATGGCCCTGCTCAAGGACCGGCGGCTGTCGTTCCCGGCGGTGGAGCTGCTTGAGCTGCAAGGGCTGACCGACGGGATCATCTACGAGCGCACGACCAACGGCCTGATGGCACAGTCCGGCCAGCCGCACGCCAGGCTGCGCCGGCTGGTGAGCGCGGCCTTCACCCCGCGCCAGGTCGAGCGGCTGCGGCCCCGGCTGCGCGAGTACCTGGCCGCGCTCTGGGCGGAGATCGCCGGGCAGGGCAGCTGCGAGGTCGTCACTGCGCTGGCCCGCCCGCTGCCTTCGATGGCGATCGCTGAGCTGCTCGGCGTGCCGGGCGACGCGGCCTTGCTCGCCCGCTGGTCGGCCGGCCTGCAGGCGGTCTTCGACATGGACATGACGGCCAAGCGCGCGGAGATCGAGGCAGCCTACGAAGAAGTCCGCGACTACGTGCTCGACCTGATCGCCAGGCGGCGGCAGCAGCCGGGCGAGGACCTGATGTCGGCGCTTGTCCATCACGAGCAAGACGGCGACCGGCTCGACGACGACGAGATCATCACGCTGTCCGCCTCGGTCATCTCCGGCGGCACCGACACCACCGAGTCGCAGCTCGCGCATGGCCTGCGGCTGTTCGCCGAGCACCAGGACCAGTGGGAACGGCTGGGCAACGACCCGGCCCTTGCCGAGCGGGCCAGCCAGGAGATACTGCGCTTCGAGCCGATCGTGCCGTTCACCGCGCGGCTGGTTCGCGAGGAACTGGAACTCGACGGGATCGTCTTCCCGGTCGGCACCGTGCTGTTCGTCTGCGCGGCCACCGCGAACCGCGACCCGCAGGTCTACGCGGACCCCGGCCGGTTCGACATCATGGCCGACCGGGGCAGCGCGCAGGTGGTGACCTTCGGCTTCGGCGCGCACTTCTGCGCGGGCTCGCACCTGGCCAGGGCCGAGATCGTCGAGGCGCTGGCGTTCCTGGCGCCGCGGATGCGCGACCTGCAGCCGGACGGCAAGGCCGAGTTCGGCACGCCGACCGGCATCTACACCATGCGCAGCCTGCCGGTCCGCTTCACCGCGCGGCGGCCGGCCTAGACAGCGGCCGGCCGAAACCCCGGCCGGCCAAGACCCCAGCCGACCAAGACCCCCAGCCAGCCGAGACCCCAGCCAGCCGAAGCAGCAGCCGTCAGCTCGTGCTCACCGAGAAGTCGGTGAACGTGAAGGTCGCCGGGGCGCTGTTGGTTGACACGATCTCGGCGCCGTAGTCGATCTGGCTCAGCTTCGAGTTCGCCGGCATCCAGCCCTTCGCCATGATGTAGTCGAAGATCTGCAGCAGATTGACCGTGCCGGAGGTGAAGTTGCGCTTGGCCACGAACGCGATGTAGCTGCCGCTCTTCCAGATCTGGTAGGCACGCCCGCCGAGGCTCGCGCTGCCCACGACCGAGCCGCCCGGCGACTGGTGGAAGTTCTCGGTCCAGACCATGACCTCGGTCGAGGCGGACGTGGCCAGCCCGTTGATCCAGATGTCGTACGCGTCCTCGTAGATCCCGACGTGCGGGCTCGTCTCCGCGAACGTGCTCGAGATGGAGCCGAACGAGCTGATCGCGGGATTGTTGCTGAAGGTCTCCTGCGCGTTCGGGTAGGTCTTGACCGCGCCGTTGCCGCTGTCGTTGTTCATGTCGGCGACGACGTACCAGTTGGCGTAGGAGCAGGCGTACAGGGTCTGGCTGACCTGGTAACCGCTCGCGTTCCACATGTTGTTGCTGACGTAGTACTTGCCGTCGGCCCAGCCGCCATGCGCGGCGGAGGTGTGGAACTGCGGGTGCGTGCAACTGGCAGACACCGGCGCCGAACTCGGCTTCGGCGTCGTGCCGCGGGCGGCGTGCCGACGATGCGGCCGCCGCGAGACGCTGCGCGACGGGGTCGGATCCGCGGTCGGCGTGGGCGTCGAGCTGGCCGCCGGCGCCGGGTTGCGAGCCGACCTGCGGGCGTGACCGGCGGCACCGGCGGACACGCGCTTGCCGCCGCCGCTGCCCAGGTACCTGGCGGCCGCCACGCCCGCGCCGGCCACGACCAGCACGCAGACGACGCCGACGACGATCGCGGCGCGATGGGAACGCGCGAGCTTGCGCTGCTTCGGCTCTGCGGGTCTGTGCATCAAACGAGCACTGCTCCAGGGCATCCGGCGTCCGGTCGCTGTTCCTCGCCAACCCCTGATCGTACCGATGCCGGTGCCGCAGCACGCCAGAACGCGGGCAAGCGTCGCGTCGGCGCCGCCGAGAGCGCAACGGAACGGCACCAGCCTGGCCACTGCCGCGCTCCGGGTTCTGGCGGCCCTCACTTAGACTGGGCGGAAGACGATGGAGCTCGTCTAACCGCCGTAGTGGCTGATGGCTCCTGCCGACCGCCGTCCTGGACGGCCTGGACAGGAGCCCAGTTGACCACCAGCAGAACCAGCCAGATCCCCGCCTTCACCAGCCTGCTTGGCGGTGCGGCCGGGCCGCCGGCCCCGCAGGACCAGCCAGACCAAGCGGTGGTGGCCGACCTGCATCTCGATCAGATCGTGCAGGCCGTGGCCGGTCACCGGGAGGAAGCCGAGCTGATCAGCGGCCTGCTCTATCAGCAGGTGCGCGATGTCGAGATTGTCCGGTACCGGCACGAGGTGTTCAGGGACCTGCAAGATCCTGGCCTGTTCCAGGTGGCCGTCAGGTTCGCCGAGCAGATGCGCGAGGCGCGTGATCACCTGAGCCAGCTCGCCGAGATGCGCTCGCAGCAGCAGCGCGAGGGCTGGTTCCTGGACGCGGCGTCGATCTACTGCGATGCCGTGCGAACGCTGTCCGCGGACCTGGCCGGCTGGCCGGTCAGCTCGCGAGGCCTGCTGACGTTCCGGCACTACCTGGCCGGCTATGTCGGCTCGCCCGGCTTCGGCAGGCTCGCCAGGGACACGGCGGACCGCAAGGCGGACCTGGCCGGCCTCACCTACCAGGTCCGGATCAAGGGGCTGCGGGTCGAGGTGACCAGGTACGACGGGGTCCCTGACTACAGCAAGGAGATCGAGCAGACCTTCGAGCGATTCCAGCAGGGCGCGGTCAAGGACTACCTGGTGAAGTACCGGAGCTGGCCAGGCATGAACCACGTCGGCGCGCAGATCGTGGACTTCGTCGCCCGCCTGTTCCCCGAGGAGTTCGGCAGGCTCGACGCCTATTGCCGCGAGCACGCCGGCTTCATCGATGACTCGATCCGGCAGTTCGACCGTGAGCTGCAGTTCTACCTGGCCTACCTGGACTACATCAGGCCGATAGCGGCGGCCGGCCTGGCCTTCTGCTACCCGGAGCTGTCGGCGGACTCCAAACAGATAGCCGCCAGCGACACCTTCGACCTGGCGCTGGCGGCCAAGCTCACCGCGCGGTCAGATCCGGTGGTCACCAACGACCTGGAGCTGTCGGGCAGCGAGCGGGTGATCGTGGTGTCAGGGCCGAACCAGGGCGGGAAGACGACGTTCGCCAGGACCTTCGGCCAGCTCCATCAGCTCGCGTGCACCGGCTGCCCGGTGCCTGGCAGCTCGGCCCGGCTGTTCGTGTACGACCAGATCTTCACCCATTTCGAGCGTGAAGAGGACCTGGCCGACCTGGCAGGGAAGCTGGAAAGCGACCTGGTCAGGATCCAGAAGGCGCTGCTGGCGGCCACCAAGGACAGCATCGTGATCATGAACGAGATCTTCACCTCGACCACGGTCAGCGACGCCAGGTTCCTCGGCGAGCAGGTGCTGGCGAAGGTCATCGAGCTTGACCTGCTGTGCGTGTACGTCACGTTCATCGACGAGCTCGCCTCGCTCGGCCCGACCGTGGTCAGCATGACCAGCACGATCGTGCCGGAGAACCCGGCAGAGCGCACCTACAAGGTGGTGCGCAGGCCGGCCGACGGCCTGGCCTACGCGCTGGCGATCGCCCGCCGGAACCGGGTCACCTACGAGCAGCTCACCCAGCGGCTCGCCGACCAGGCAAGGCCGAGCCGGTGAAGGCGCACCTGCTGTACGCCGGCCGGGACTTCGACTTCGCCGCCGAGCTGCCGGCCAACCACGCCGACCTGATCCAGGACCTGGAGCTTGGCACCGTGCTGCAGACGATGGCGGCTCGCGACAAGTTCCTGCTCGACATCTCCACCAGGGTCATGCTCGCCAGCCTCGACGACCCCGACGACATCCGGTACCGGCAGCAGATACTCGCCGACTGCATCGCCGAGCCGGAGATCATCAGGCAGATGTACGGCATCGCCCTCGGCGCGCTGCAGGACAAGCGCGGCGTCTGGGGATACTGGGCGTCGCAGCGGCCGACCGGGATCCTGTCCGGCGCGGTCGGCCAGCTCGAGGTGCTGGTGGTCAGGCTGCGCGAGCTGCGCCAGCTCGCCGACGATCAGGCCGGCAAGTTCCGGTCGGCCGGGCTGGTCACGCTGCTGCAGTCGCTGCAGCGCGACCTGGACGACGAATACCTGGACACGGTCAGCTCGCATCTCAGGCAGCTGCGGTTCCGCGGCGGCGAGCTGATCAGCGCCAGGCTCGGCAGGGACAACAGCGGCATCGACTTCGTGCTGCGCTCCGGCATCACCAGGCGCGGCTGGAAGGAGCGCGTCGGGATCGAGCCGAGGTCGGTCTACTCCTTCAGCATCGCGCCGCGCGACGACGCGGGCGCGCAGGCCCTTGAGGCGATCGCCGACCGCGGCATCAACCTGGTCGCCAACGCCGCGGCTCAGTCGGCCGACCACGTGTCCAGCTACTTCACCATGCTGCGCGCCGAACTCGGGTTCTACGTCGGCTGCCTGAACCTGCACGCCGCGCTGGCCGCGCGCAACCAGCCGCTGACCTTCCCGGTCGTCGAGCCGGCCAGCCCGCCGACGTTCAGCTGCGCGGACCTGCGCGACGCCAGCCTGGCGCTGCGCACCGACCGGGTCGTCGGCAACGACGTCGATGCCGACGGCAAGTCGCTGGTGGTGATCACCGGCGCCAACTCCGGCGGCAAGTCGACGTTCCTGCGCAGCGCGGGCCTGGCCCAGCTGATGATGCAGTGCGGCATGTTCGTCACCGCGAGCGCCGTCAGGGCAAGCGTCTGCCGCCAGGTCTTCACCCACTTCATCCGCGAGGAAGACCCCAACATGGTCAGCGGGCGGCTGGACGAGGAACTCAAGCGGATGAGCGCGATCGCCGACCAGATCGGCCCTGGCAGCCTGATCTTGTTCAACGAGTCGTTCGCGGCGACCAACGAGCGCGAAGGCTCCGAGATCGCCCGCCAGGTCGTCCGCGCCCTGCTCGAGGCCGGCATGAAGGTGTTCTTCGTCACCCACCAGTTCGACTTCGCCGACAGCTTCCGGCGGCAGCGGCCAGGCGACGCGCTCTTCCTCAGGGCGCCGCGCCAGCCCGACGGCCGCCGGACCTTCAAGCTGGAGGTTGCCGATCCGCTGCCGACCAGTTACGGGCAGGACATCTACTATCGCATCGGCGGCTGGCTGCCGGACCGCGACGGGATCCGGCCAGCGGAAGCCGACTGAGATGCCGGCGCCCGATTCCAGACCGCTGAGCCAGCCGGAACGGCGCGGCCGGCTCTGGTGGCTGCCGGCCGATGGCCAGGGCAACGGCCTGGACGACACCGGCTGGGCGCCGGTCGCGGACATCGACCAGGACCTGGTTCAGCTGCTACTGGCCGAGTTGCGGGCAGCTGACGTTCCCGCCTATGCGGCTCCGGCATCACGGCGCCCGCTGTCACGACGGCGGGAACCACGCTCCCATCCCTGGCATGTCTGGGTTGGCACCAGCCGGTACGGCCAGGCCGAGGAGACGCTGCGGATCAGGCTGCCGGCCCTGCTCGCCAAGCGCGGCCGCGGCTCACACCGCCGCGATCAGGTAGGCGGCGAGCACCGCCACGAAGACGTACAGCAGGTACAGGTTGACGTCGCCGGACTGCAGCGGCCTGACGAAGTCGGCCAGCCACTCGACGGCCCTGACCACCGGCCGGTACAGGTACCGCTCGAAGACCGGCGTGGCCTGTGACTCGTAGTGCACAGGCCCGGACCGGCCGGCCGGGTCGTCGGACGCCCGCCGGACCGAAACCGAGGCACGGTAGAGCGCGTCGAAGGTCACCCTGGTCGGCGCGGAGAAGGTCATCGCCGAGTACTGCATCCGCGGCTTGAACGTCAGCATGCCGCCGTCCCACACCGGCACCACCACCGAGCCCGCCCGCGGCCTGCCCGCCCGGTAGATCAAGACCGGCACGACCAGCACCGCGAGCAGGAACACCGTCAGGTAGGTCGGCGAGAACCCGGAGAAGTTGGTATGCGCCGGGATCACCGTCAGCTTGCCAGGCAGCAGGATCGGCCGCAGCGCGACACCGGTGGTCGCGCGGATCGCCCTGACCATGCCGACCAGCACGACCGGCGCGCCGACGGCGAGCGCGACGCACGCCATGGCCAGCAGCGCCGGACCCGCCACCGGCTGCCCGGCCTCGGTTGCCTGCGCGGCCTGCCTGGTCCGCGGCATGCCGAGGTACGGGATCCCGTAGCCGCGGACGAACGCGTAGATCGCCAGCCCGCCGGTCAGGCCGAGCGTGGCGGCAGCGAGGACGATCATGATGGCGACCAGGTGACTGCCGGTCCTGAACCCCTGGAACAGGCCCTGGAAGATCAGCCACTCGCTGACGAAGCCGTTCAGCGGCGGCAGCGCGGCGATGCCGAGCGTGCCGATGAACGCGATCACCCCGGCCCGCGGCATCGCCCTGGCCAGGCCGCCGAGCCGGTCCATGTCCCTGGTCCCGGCGGCGTGCTCGGTCACGCCGGCCTCCAGGAACAGCAAGGTCTTATAACAACCATGGTTGAGCGCGTGGTACAGGCCCGCGAGCAACAGGAACGCCCACAGTGCCCGCTGGCCATAGGAGAGGAACGTCATGCCGGCGCCGAATGCCGTCACGATGATGCCGATGTTCTCGATGGTGGAATAGGCGAGGAACCGCTTGATGTCGCGCTCCGCCATCGCGTACAGGATCCCGATCGCGGCGGTCAGCGCGCCGATGCCCATCGTCAGGATGCCGCGCCAGGCAGGGCCTTC
>JASHQL010000039.1 GCA_030039155.1 Streptosporangiaceae bacterium
AACAACGAGGAGATCGACGACCTGGAGAACTACCAGGTTCCCGAGTCGCTGGCCAGCTACCGGCTGCAGACCGCGATCAACGACGTGATCTCCTGGGCGGCGCCGAACGCGATCGACGTGCAGACCGACGTGGCCGCGGTGCTTGCCGCACGCGGCACCGCTGCCGAGCCGGCCGACCAAGTCAAGCTGTCGGCCGCGCTGCGCAAGCTCGATGCGGACCGCGCGGCGTTCGAGGCTATCCTGCAGCCTGCCATCAAGACCCTGCACCCGGCTACCAAGGCGCTGACCCTGCCGGGCTGATTCACCGGCAAGGCCAAGGGAGTACAGCGCGATGCCAGGCATGCACAGCGGCCTGACCGACACCAACCAGGTGCTGGTGTCGGCGTTCAAGACCGCCTTGCTGCACCAAGGCGAGCTGGCGCTGCTGATCTTCACCTTGCTGGCGATCGGCTGGGTCGCCAGCAGGGAATTCCTGCGGGCCGGAGCCGTCGGCGCAGGCATGCTGCGCAGCCAAGCCGGCCGGGTCCAGCCAGAGCCGATCGGCCGCCGGGTGCTGCGGATCGGGTTCGGCGTCATCTGGATCTTCGACGGCCTGCTGCAAGGGCAGCCGGCGATGCCGGCCGGGATGCCGAGTCAGGTGATCGCGCCGGCCGCGAGCAGTTCGCCGCGCTGGGTCCAGGACGTGGTGAACTGGGGCGTCACCGGCTGGTCGTATCACCCGGTACAGGCGGCCACCGCGGCGGTGTGGATTCAGGTCGGCATCGGGGTCTGGCTGGTGGCCGCGTCCCGCGGACGCTGGTCCCAGTCGGCCGGCCTGGTCAGCGTCGGCTGGGGACTGGTCGTCTGGGTGTTCGGCGAATCCTTCGGCGGTATCTTCGCGCCCGGCCTGACCTGGCTCTTCGGCGCGCCGGGAGCGGTCCTGATCTACTGCGTGGCCGGCGCCCTGATCATGCTGCCGATCCGGTACTGGCAGACCCCTGCGCTCGGCAAGCGGCTGCTGCAGGGCCTCGGCCTGTTCCTGGTCGGGATGGCCGTGCTGCAAGCCTGGCCTGGTCGCGGGTTCTGGCAGGGCCGCACGGCACACCGGGCCGGCACCCTCACCAGCATGATCAACTCGATGGTCAGCACTCCGCAGCCGCACTTCCTGGCCTCCTGGGTCGCCGGTTTCGGTCATTTCGTGGCTGGCCACGGCGCCGCCGTGAACCTGTTCGCCGTGCTGGCCCTTGGCCTGATCGGAGCCGCGCTGCTGTCCGGTCGGCGGCGCGTCCTCTGGCCGACGCTGCTCTGCCTGGTCGCGCTCTGCCTGGCCGACTGGGTGCTGATCGAGGACCTGGGCTTCTTCGGCGGTCTCGGCACCGACCCGAACAGCATGCTGCCGCTGATCTTGCTCGCCATCGGCGGCTACCTGGCGCTGACCAGGCCGCTGACCGCCGCCGAGGCGCCGACTGCCGCAGTGCAGGCCGAGCCGGCCGCAGCGGCAGCCGAGCGGCCGGCCAGGCGACTGCTTGACGCTCTGCGTCCGGTCCGGCTGACCCGCGGCTTCGGCGCGGCAAGCAGCCAGCTCGTGGTGGCGGCCTGGGCTGCGGCGGTCATCCTGCTCGGCGCCGCGCCGATGGCCGTGGCGCAGGCGAACCCGCACGCGGACACGATCATCGCGCAGGCGATTGACGGGTCGAGCGCCAGCCTGCATTTCCGGGCTCCCGCATTCACCCTCACCGACCAGGCGGGGCGCCAGGTCTCGCTGGCCAGCCTGCGCGGCAAGGTGGTCCTGCTGACCTTCCTGGACCCGGTGTGCACCTCGGACTGCCCGGTCATCGCGCAGGAGTTCCGCGGCGCCGACCAGGCGATCGGCGCGGCCGGCAAGCAGGTCGAGCTGGTGGCAGTCGTGGCCAACCCGCTGTACCGGTCCACCGCCTACACCAGGGCGTTCGACCGGCAGGAGCGGCTGACCGGGCTGCCCAACTGGCTGTTCCTGACCGGCACGCTCGGCCAGCTCCGGCACGTCTGGCGCGACTACGGAATCGCCGCGCAGATCCTGCCGGCCGGCGGCATGATCGAGCATTCCGATGTGGCATACGTGATCGACCAGCGCGGCTACACCAGGACCGAGCTTGACTTTGACCCTGGACCGGGCACCGCGAGCTCCCAGTCGTCGTTCGCGACGGAGCTGACCCAGGACGCCGAGCACCTGCTCAGGTCGTCATGACCAAGCGCCGATTCGCCCTGCTCGTCGGGACCACGGCGGCGGCGCTCGCGCTGGCCGGCTGCGGCAACCGCGCGGACCCAGGCACCGCCGGGCGGCCGCGCGCGGCCAGCCAGCCCTCGCTCGCCACGTCCGTGCTCAGCCAGCACGGGACGAGCTGGGCGGTCGTGGAGATGGGCGGATCCGCCGCGCGGCAGGAAAACTTCTGGCAGCTGTTCGCCAGGCCGCCCGGCTCGGCTCGCTGGCTGCTGGCCACCCCGGCGGGCGTGGCTGACAACGGCGGGCTGGTGATCTCGGCCACCGGGCCGCAGACTGCGCTGACCGGCTTCCGGCCGAGCCAGGACCTGAAGTTCTCGCCGCTTGCCGCTACCGCGAACGGCGGCAGGGCATGGTCGGAGACCGGCCCGCTGCAGCCGGGCGTGGCGAACGTGGCCGACGGGCTCGCCGCCGGGCCAGCTGGCGGGCTGCTGGCGGTGACCGGCACCGGCGCCGAGACCAGCAGCGATCGTGGCGCTACCTGGACCACCCTGGTCTCCAGGTCCGCCCTCGCGGCCGGGCGGGCTGGCCGCGGCTGCGGGCTGACCGGCCTGACCGCGGCAGCGTTCGGCTCCGACGGCGCGCCGCTGCTGGCAGGCAGCTGCGGCCGGCCAGGCACCGTTGGCATCTTCGAGCAATCAGCCGGAGCGTGGCAGCGCACCGGGCCGCGGCTGCCGGCCGCACTGGCCGGGTCGGATATCGCGGTGCTGGCGCTGGCGACGTCAGGTGGCACCACGACCGCGGTGCTGGCAGCCGGAACCGGCCGGCATGCGAGCCTGCTTGTGGCCTGGCTGGCCGGCCGGAGCTGGACGCTTGCTCCGGCCTTCCCGGTGCGCGGGCTGCTGCCCACCTCGGCGTCCGTCTGGCCGGGCGGCGCGGTGGGGCTGGTGCTGCCTGGCGGCCGGGGCGCCGTGCTGAGCCCGCCTGCCAAGGCCAGCACCCGCGGGGCATGGCAGCTGCTGACCGCGGCGCTGCCGGCCCACACAGGGACGCTGGCCGAGAGCCAGGCAGGACAGCCAGAGGCACTGGCCGCCAGCCGCAGCGTGCTGACCGTCTGGCAGCTCGCGGCGGCGCCAGGCCAGGCGGCCCGCTGGCAGCGCCTGCAGACCGTCAAGGTCGCCATCCCGTACGGGTCATCGAGTTAGGACGGCTGAGCGTGACGTACCTCACCGAGCACTGGTCATTCGACCCGTTCATGATCATCGCGATCGTGCTGGCCGGCTGGCACGAGATCGGGCTGGCCAGGCTCGGCAAGCGGGAGCGGGCCGAGCTGACCAGGCAGCGGCGGCTCCGCTCGATCGCGTTCTACGCCGGGCTCGCCGTGCTGCTGCTTGCCGTGCAGTCGCCGATCGATTACTGGGCAGACGACTACTTCTTCGTGCACATGATCCAGCACCTGCTGCTGATGTTCGCCGCGCCGTCGCTGGTGGTCTGGGGCGCACCATGGCAGCCGCTGCTCGACGCACTGCCGGGCAGGCTGGGCGAGGCCGGGACCAAGCAGGTCACGCACGGCGGCTGGGCCCGGCCGGCGCGCGCGGTCGGCGGGTTCTTCCTCCGGCCCTGGGTGGCGGTCATCCTGTTCAACCTGGTGATGCTGTTCTGGCACCTGCCGGGGCCGTTCGACCTGGCCGTGCGCAACCTGGCGGTGCGCGTCTGGCTGATGCACAGCAGCTTCTTCATCGTGGGCGTGCTGTTCTGGCTGCAGTTCATCGGCTCACCGCCGTTCCGGATCAAGATGAAGCCACCCGCGCAGGCGCTGGCCCTGCTGGTCACCAACGTCGACATGTGGCTGCTCGCGATGGCAATGGCGATCTTCAGCAGCGGGTCCTGGTACTCGGTCTACAACCGCGTCCCCGGCGTGACCCTGCCAGCCTTCGCCGACCAGCAGATCGGGGCCGGCATCCTCTGGGTGTGCGGCGATTTCTGGGCAATCCCCTGCATGATCTTCGTGATACGCCGGCTGATCGCGGAGGACGGCGGCGTCGGCGCCGCCGTCGACCAGATCCTCGGCCGCGGCTCGGCCAGGTACCGGTGGGCGAACCGTAGCTGACCGAGGGGCATACCGTGGCGGTGCGCGGGGGAGTAAGACCTGGTGACAAGCTCCTGGCCGGCCAGAATCGCGATCATGCTCGCGATCGTCGTGGCGGCCGGCCTGGCGCTGGCCAGCTGCGGCGTGCATGACAGGCCGGGCGCGATGCCAAGGGCCGGGGCGTTCCAGTTGCCGGAACTGCAGCACCGCGGGCAGCAGGTGTCGCTGGCGCAGTACGCGGGCAAGCCGCTGATCATCGAATTCTGCGCGTCCTGGGCACCGACCTGCCGCCGGGAGACCGAGCTGCTCGGGCACTTCTATCACCGCTACCGCGGCAAGGTGAATGTCGTCGGCGTCGACACCGGCGAGTCAAGGCACGGCGCGCAGCAGCTGGCCAGGCAGGCGAAGACCAGCTACCCGGTGGCCATGGACCAGGCTCAGTCGGTGGCGGACAGGTACGGCGTGCTCGGCGTCCCCGTCACCTACTTCCTGAACGCCAGGCACCGGATCGCGCTGACCGAGTTCGGCACCCTGAACTGGCTGCGGCTGCGCGAGGGCGTGCTGGTGACCGCCGGCGAGCTGCTGCCGCGGCGGGCTTAGCGGCCGATTGCGGCGAGCGCGCCGGTAAACGCCGTCTCCCAGCCGGACCTGGCCCTGGCCGGGCCCGCCGCGGCTGGCTTGACCCGGTCAAGCGCGGCCAGCGCATTGCGCACCACCTCGGCGGGCCTGGCCGAGGTGACGCTCGCGTCGCCAAGCTCAAGCTCATGCTGCAAGTTGTCCCGGCCGTGCCCCTGTACCACGTCGAGCAGCAGCAGCGGCCTGCCGACCGTGCGGGCCTCGGTGCAGGTATCCCCTGAGCTTGTGATGACCAGGTCGGCGGCGGCCATCAGGTCGGGGATCTGGTCGGTGAAGCCGAACGGGCGCAGCAGCGGCTGCCGTGCCGCGGCGCCGGCCAGCCGCCTGGTCAGCCGCTCGTTCCTGCCTGCCACCGCCAGCACGTGCACGCCGCTGGCGGCCAGCGCCTCGGCGCTTTCCGCCACCGGTCCGAGGCCCCAGGCACCCGACATCAGCAGCACGCACGGCTCGTCCGCCGGAACGCCGAACTGCGCGCGCGCTGCGTGCTGCGAGCGGGCCTGGTAGAAGCCTGACCGCACCGGCGCCGGCACCACCTGGATCCTGGCATCTGGCTGGAACCGCCGCACCGCGGGCTCCGCGACCGCGGCGCTGACCAGGTAGAGGTCGACGTGATCATGCACCCAAAGCCGGTGCGGCGTGACGTCGGTGCAGAACACCACGTGGCTCATGTCCGGATAGCGCGAGGCGATCGCGCTGGTGGCAGAGGCACCGGTGGCGAAGACGGAGATGGTCAGGTCGGCCGGGTACCGGTCGAGATGAGCCCGCAGCCGCGGCACGATCCGGCGCCGCGCCGCGGCGTCGCTGCGCCGGGCCAGCCAGTTGCCGGTGCGCAGCGCGGCGAAGTGATAAGCGTCGTACATGCCGGGCACGGCCAGCATCGCCCTGAACAGCTGCTCGCTAGCCGAGTTCAGCCCTCGCCCGAGCAGGTCCATGGCGTTCAGCGTCCTGGTGGACCAGCCCTGGGCGGTCAGCGACGTCGCGCACGCCTCGGCGAGCTGATCGTGGCCCATGCCAAGCGAGCCGGACAGCAACAGCGCCGACCGGGTTCTGGTCATTGCCGCTCCAGCCAGTCCAGGTACTTGCGCACGCCTGCCTCGAAGGAGGTGACCGGCGACCAGTCGAGTAGCTCCTTGGCCAGCCTGCCGGAGATGCTGACGCCCTGGTAGTCGGCGGCCCTGGCCGGCCCGTGCTCAACCGGGACCTGGCTGACCAGCCGCCGCACCGTGTCCGCGATCTCCCTGACCGATACCGGCGTGCCGCCCTCGAGCGCCAGCGTCTGGTCGGCGGCGGCCGGCGACAGCGCCCTGACGTGCGCATCGGCGATGTCCTCGACGTAGACGTAGTTACGGTGCTGCTCACCGGTGCCGGCGATGCTGATCGGCTGGCCGTCCAGAGCCGCCCTGACGAACCTGGCGACCACCAGCGCGTCCCGCATCCGCGGGCCGTACGGGATGCCGTACCGCAAGATCGTGTACTGCTGGCCGTACATCTCCCGGTAGCTGTGCATCAGCAGCTCGGCTGACAGCTTCGTGGACACGTACACGTGCCCGGCGCGCCGCAGGTCGATCGGCGAGTCCTCGCCGAGTTCCCCGTCGCCGACCGCGGCACCGTACACCCAGACGGTGCTGGCGAGCAGCACCCGGCTCAGCTGGCCACGCCTGGCCGCCTCCAGCACCCGGGCGGTGCCCTCGACGTTCAGCCTGACCGCGCGGACCGGGTCGGCAGCGACGTCGTTGACGTCCGCCGCACCGGCCAGGTGGAACACGGCCTGGGCGCCGGTCAGGGCCGCGTCGAGCGCCGCCTGGTCAAAAAGGTCGGCCCTGCGGTACTCCGCTGCCGGGTTCCGCCACCGGCCACCCGGGTCGATGACCACGACCTGATGTCCGGCGTTGACCAGGTGATCGACTACGTGCGAGCCGATGAACCCGCAGCCCCCCGTTACTGCGACGCGCATGGCAGCTTCCTTACCCGCGTTGCCGGAGTCCATCACAACTCCGCACATCTCAGACCGCGGCGAGCGCACCATAAACGGCGCGCACCGCACCGAGTACCTCGTCCACCTCGTCCTCGCGCATGTCCGAATGGACCGGCAGGCAGATATGCCGCTCGCAGATGTCATCGGCCACCGGCAGGGCCGGCCCGGCGTACTCGGCGAACACCGGCTGCCGGTGCAGCGGCAGGTCGTAGACCTCGCCGGCCAGCCTGACCGCGTACCCGTCGGCAAGCTCGCGCTTGAACCTGGCCCGGTCGACCCCGGGCGGCAGCAGCGCTATGTACTTGTAGAAGTTGCTCAGGCAGCCCGCCGGCTCGGCGAGCGCATCCAGCCCGGCCAGATCGGCGAGGCCCTTGTCGTACCGCGCCGCGACGCTCCTGCGGTGCTCGATAGACTCCCGCATCCGGCGCAGGTGTACCAGGCCGGTCACCGCGTGCAGTTCCGACATCCGCCAGGCATATCCGTGCCTGACGTGATGGTTGGCGGTGAAGCTGCCCTTGCCCTGGTCCCGGTACACCCGTGCGTCATCGGCCAGGTCCGCGGACGAGGTGAGGATCATGCCGCCTTCGCCCGAGGTGACCACCTTCGTCGGATAGAAGGAGAACGCGGCGGCTGCGCCGAACGACCCGGCCGGCTTGCCGTCCACCGACGACCCGTGCGCGTGCGCCGCGTCCTCGACCAGCGTGATCTGGTGCTGCTCGCAGACCTTGCGCAGTTCCTCCGCGGCTGGGCTGATCAGGCCGCCGACGTGCACGAGCACCGCCGCGGCGGTGTTCGGCGTCAGCGCCGCCTCCAGCGTGGCCGGGCTCAGTGCGAACGTCTGGGCATCGACGTCGGCGAAGACGGGCCTGCCGCCGGCCCTGACCGCGGCCTCGGCAGTAGCGAAGAACGTGTTGGTCGGGATGATCACGTCCTTGCCGGATACGTCGATGGCGCGGAGCACGATCTCCAGCGCCGCGGTGCCGCTCGACACGGCGACGGAGTGCGGGACCTCGGCGTCTGGCGCCGCATGCGCAGCGGCGAACGCCGCCTCGAACTCTCGGGTATAGGTACCGAGGGTCAGCATGCCCGTTGTCAGGATGTCCGAGATAGCCGCGGCTATCTCGGCTCGATCAGCGGCCGGAAAGGCAACACGCGCCGCGTGTACTGCCAATCTGATTCCCCTTTGCTGCGGCAATGCCCCATGCTGACGGCCGGTGGCCCGGTCGGCTGCCAGCGCGGGCGAACATGCCAGCGACGTTCCTCAGTGTCAGAGCAATGCTGGCCATGACATGATCCCGGGTATTGGCCTGACACGTCATGACCTTGACGTGCGTGTCATTGTGGCAGGCCGAAGTAGCGCTATTGATCTTGACGATAGATGAGAAAAAGCTGATAATGCCGGACTCTACCGACTCACCCACGACCGGCCCGGTCTGGCGCCCTCGCCGGATCGGCGGGCAGTTGCTGGCGCCGCTGCTGCTGACCGCGGCCGGCCTGGCGGTTGCCCAGGCGGGCCCAGGTCTCACCGGCATCGCGACGGTCAGGCGGTGGTTCCCCCGGCTGGCCGGCACCGGCGATCCCGGCCATGTCGCGCTGACCTTCGATGACGGGCCGGATCCCGGCAGTACGCCGAGGTTCGCCGAGATACTGGCGGACCGGCAGGTGCGGGCCACGTTCTTCCTCCTCGGCAGCATGGTGCAGCGAGCTCCGGCGCTGGCCGCTGAGCTAGCCGACGCTGGCCACGAAATCGGCGTGCATGGCTGGCAGCACCGGTACCTGCCCAGCCGCGGTCCGGTTACGGCCTACCGGGATCTGCGCAGCGCCGCTGAGCTCATTGCCGACGTGACCGGTAGCTGGCCCAGGTACTTCCGGCCGCCATATGGCGTGCTCAGCGGCCCGGCGCTGGTGGCCGCCAGGCGGCTCGGCCTGACCCCAGTGCTCTGGGGCGCCTGGGGCAAGGAGTGGGCGCCGGGCGCCACCGCCGACCAGGTGTACGCCACGCTGCACCATGACCTGGCCGGCGGCGTCACCGTGCTGCTGCACGACAGCGATTGCACCTCACCGCCCGGCTCCTGGCGCGCCGCCCTCGGCGCGCTGCCGATGCTGCTTGACGAGTGCGCCCGCCAGCGGCTCGCGGTAGGGCCGGTTGGCGAGCACGGCATCACCGGTGCCGGTCGCCACTGAGCCGCGGGTCTAGGCGCCCTGGCTGCGCCGCGGCCTGACCACCGAGCCGGCCAGCCCGGTCAGGCCGTAGGTCAGCGCGCCGTGCCACAGTGCGGTATAGACACTCCCGAACACGCTGCCGTTGACGACCATCGACAGCACGAACACGATGATCGCGGCCGCCGCGCCTGGCAGCACAGCGAACCGCCACGGGTTGGCGCGCGCGTACCGCACCGCCTTGGAGTTGCGCGCGCGGATCAGCGCGCCGGCGCCGGCCACGGCGCAGAACGCCACCACGCCCAGCGCAACCGGGCTGGCGATGCGCAGGCTGAAGGCCACCAGATGGAGCAGCATGTCGCCGCCGGCGACGACGGCTCCGGCCGCCAACGCGGTCTTCCATGGCGCTTCGGCGAGAACGGAGCCGTGCACGGCTGCCTGCTCGCGAGTGCTCAGCTCCGCCTGATGCGTACTAGATGGTGCCGACATCACGACTCTCCTGTGACTGTGCTGTCCGGACACCTGGACTCTCGGCCAGGCCCGGGTATTCTCAAGATATATCTTGGCTCTGCCAAAGACAAGATATATCTCTAGTGTCGGGGTCGGCGCGCAGGGTAACTGAGCCCTGAAATATCGGATCCTCAGTGCCCGTTCAGCTAACGTCCAGGTCGGTCGTGCTTACTTGGACGAGAGCCAGGGCAGGTTGATGCCCGAACACTCGCGCCGGGTCAGAGGTGAGGGAAGCAATGCACGAAGAGCAGGGCAGCGAAGCCCAGCAGCCCGCGTCCGCCAGCCAATGGCCGGCCCAGCATGACGCAGATTCCCAGGCTGCAGCCAGCGAGCCCGGCGGCGCCGAAGCGGCAAGCCCGGAGGCGGAGTGGCCGGACAATGACCCGGAGTGGGAGGACGAGCCAGCGCAGCCTGAACGGTTCGTGCTGCCCGGCATGCTCGGCTCGACCGGCGATCGTGCCGAGCCCGAATCCCGCACCCTGCACTACGGCGAGGGCGGTTACGGCCAGCCTGCCGGACCGGCCGAGGGCGCTGCCTCCGGCCAGCCTGCCGGGCCGGCCGAGGGCGCTGGCTCCGGCCAGCCTGCCGGACCTGCCCAGGGCCCTGGCTCCGGCCAGCAGGGCGGCTACCAGGGCTACGGCCAGGGCGGCTACGGCTTCCCTGGCTACTACGGCGGGCCAGGCCAGTACGGGCAGCCTGGCTACGGGCAGGGCCAGCCAGGCAGCTACGGCTACGGCCAGCACGGTCCTGGCACGCCGGGCCAGCAAGGTGACTACGTCCACTTCGGCGGGTACGGGGCGCCGCCTGGCGGCGGGTACGGTCCAGGCGGCGGTTACCCGCCTGGCGGTTACGGCCAGCCGCCAGGCCCGTTCGGCTCGCCCGGCGGATACGGCCAGCCCGGCGGGCGCGGCCGGCCGCGGCGCGGCCTTGGCGGCTGGTTCACCTACCTGGCGGTCGCGATCGTTGCCGCGCTTGTCGGCGGCAGCGTCGTGTACCTGACCAGTTCATCCACGCCGAGCAGCAACGCGGCCGGGCACAGCAGCACGCACCGGCCGACCAATCCGTTCAACGGGCTGACCCCAGGGAACCCGTTCGGCCCAGGCGCAGGCTCCGGCGTCAGCAGCAAGACCACCAAGGCCGTCTTCCGTGCGGTCTCGCCAGGCATGGTGGAGATCACCAGCAGGCTGAACTACGAGGGCAGCAAGGCCTATGCAACCGGCATGGTGCTCACCAGCTCCGGGCTGGTGCTGACCAACAACCACGTGATCGACGGGACGAACGGGCTGACCGCCACGTTCTTCGACACCGGCAAGACCTATAACGCCAAGTGGCTCGGCTACGACAAGACCCAGGACGTCGCGGTCATCCAGCTCGAGGGCGCGTCCGGCGTGCCGACCGTGCCGTTCGGCAACTCCGCCGTGGTCCGGCCAGGCAACCAGGTCGTGGCGATGGGCAACGCGGAGGGCACCGGCAGCATCACCACGGTCACCGGCCGGATCACCGCGATCAACCAGGCGATCACCGCGAGCGATCAGGGTGACAAGGCGACCGCCGAGCACCTCACCGACATGCTGCAGACCAACGCCGACATCGTGCCTGGCGACTCTGGCGGGCCGCTGTCCACCACCGCGGGCAAGGTCATCGGCATGGACACCGCGGCGCAGACCGCGACGTTCGGCAGCACCAACCGGGAACCGGCCGGCTTCGCGATCCCGATCAACCGCGCGCTGACGATCGCGCACGAGATCATCAACGGCCAGCAGAGCTCGACAGTGCAGATCGGCCCGACCGGCTTCCTCGGCATCCAGGTCGCTTCCAACGCCAGCGGCTTCAACAGCACCGCTACCAACCCGAAGACGCAAAAGCAGCAGGACGTCACGGGGATCGAGCGCGACGGCCAGCAGCCGACTGCGGCGTCCGGGTGCGTGAACGCCGAGACCACCGAGGTCCCGGTGAAGGTCGCCCCGGCCAGCAGCGGCGCGCTCATCCTCGGCGTGCTGTGCGGCACCCCGGCCAGCGCCGACGGCATGGCGCCAGGGGATGTCATCACCCGCGTCAACGGCACCACGGTGACCTCACCTGCGACGCTGAAGACCACGCTGATGCAGCTCAGGCCGGGCAACCAGGTGACCGTGAGCTGGACCGCGGTGACCGGGCAGCAGGTGACCAAGACCATCACGCTGGCTGCGGCGCCCCCGGCCTAACCGTCAACGACCGGCAGGTGGCGCGCGGGCTCACCAGCTAGCCACCCGCGGATCCGCGCCTCGCACTCGTCGATCTGGGCGCGCGCCACGTGCTCATGCTTGGCGTGCGCGAGCTGCGGGTCACCTGGACCGTAGTTCACCGCGGGAATGCCGAGCGCGGCGAACCTGGCAACGTCGGTCCAGCCGAGCTTGGCTCGCGGCGCTCCGCCCATCGCGGCGGCGAACGAGGCCACGGCCGGCTGGTCAAGACCGGGCCTGGCGCCGCAGGCGGAGTCGGTGATGGTCACCTGCCAGCCGTCGAAGACCTCGCGCACGTGCGCGGCGGCCTGCTCGGCCGACCGGTCAGGGGCGAACCGGTAGTTCACCTGCACGACGCACTCGTCCGGGATGACGTTGCCCGCTATCCCGCCGCTGATGCCCACCGCGTTCAGCCCCTCGTGGTAGGTCAGGCCGTCCACCGCTGGCTGCCTCGGCTGGTAGGCGCGCAGGATGTCCAGGATCCCGGCAGCGGCGTGCACCGCGTTGCTGCCCATCCAGGACCTGGCACTGTGCGCGCGGACTCCGGTGGCGCGGACCTCGGCACGCAGCGTGCCCTGGCAGCCGCCCTCGACCTGGCCGTCGGTCGGCTCCATGAGCACCGCGAAGTCGCAGGCAAGCAGCTCGGGGCTGTGCCTGCTCAGGCGGAGCAGGCCGTTGCGCTCCGCCTCGACTTCTTCGCAGTCGTAGAACACGTAGGTGACGTCGCTGGCCGTCTCGGCGAGCTGCGAGGCCAGCCTGAGCTGGACCGCGACGCCGGACTTCATGTCGCAGCTGCCGCACCCGTAGAGCAGGTCGCCTTCGATGTGCGAGGGCACGTTCCCGGCGATCGGCACCGTGTCGATGTGCCCGGCAAGCACCACCCGGCTGGCCCTGCCCAGGGTGGTCCTGGCGACAATGGCATGACCGTCCCTGTGCACGGTCAGGTGCGGCAGGCCGCCGATCGCGGCCTCGATCGCGTCGGCGAGCGCCGCCTCGTCGCCGCTGACCGACTCGACGTCGACGAGCTGACCGGTCAGCTCTGCGGCTGATCTGGAAAGATCAAGTTTCACGTGCAGATCCTAGGCGAGTGGCGCGGCGGCCAGCAGGGGGTGCCGATGTTCGGAGTCGACTCTGAGGTGGGCCGGCTGCGCCAGGTGATCTTGCACAGGCCAGGGCTCGAGCTGAAGCGGCTGACCCCGGAGAACGCGGCGGACCTGCTGTTCGACGATGTGCTCTGGGTGACCGAGGCGCAGGCCGAGCATGACGCCTTCGCCGAGGTGCTGCGCGAGCACGGGGTCACCGTGCACTACTACGCCGACCTGCTGGCGCAGACGCTGGCCATCGACAAGGCGCGCGAATACGTGCTCGGCAGGGTCTTCGACCCGCGGACGCACGGCCCGCTCGCGGTCGACGTGCTGCGCGACGCGCTGGCCGGCCTCGAGCCGACCGCCCTGGCCACGTTCCTGATCGGCGGCCTGACCAGGCGCGAGTTCAGGGAACTTGCTGCCGAGCCGGCCAGCATCGCATTCCGCTCGCTTGACCTCGACCAGTTCGTGCTGGCTCCGCTGCCGAACGTCCTCTATCAGCGCGACGCATCCTGCTGGATCTACGGCGGCGTGTCGGTGAACGCGATGAGCAAGCAGGCACGGCTGCGCGAGACGATCAGCGACGAGGCGATCTACCGCTGGCACCCGATGTTCGCGGCCGGCGGCTTCGAGGTCTGGCATCACGGCGCGGACAGCTCGCCTGCCACCATCGAGGGCGGTGACGTCCTGGTCATCGGCAACGGCGCCGTGCTGGTCGGGATGAGCGAACGCACCCAGCCGCAGGCGGTAGAGATGCTGGCGCACCGGCTGTTCTCGGCCGGCGCGGCGCGGCAGGTGCTGGCCGTCGACATGCCGAAGGCGCGCGCGTTCATGCACCTGGACACCGTGCTGACCATGGCTGACTACGGCGTCTTCATCAAGTACCAGGGCATGGGCATGCTGCCGTCCTACACCGTGCAGCCAGGAGCGGGCCCGCGTGAGCTCAAGGTCACCGACCACCCGCCGGAGCAGCTGCACCAGGCCATGGCGGCGGCGCTTGGCCTGCCGTCGGTGACCGTGCTGACCGCGACCCAGGACGTGCACTCGGCGATGCGGGAGCAGTGGGACGACGGCTGTAACGTGCTGGCGCTCGAACCTGGCGTGGTGGTCGGTTACGACCGGAACGTCACCACGAACGCCTTCCTGCGCGAGCACGGCATCGAGGTGATCACGGTCAGGGGCAGTGAGCTTGGCCGCGGCAGGGGCGGGCCGCGCTGCATGACCTGCCCGATTCAGCGGGACGCGTGATCGACGGCCCGGTTGGCCATGGCGCTGGCCGCGGTGGTCAGCGCGGTGACGGTCACCGCGATGGCCGGCCTGCGCAGTCCTGACGCCCTGGCCACTGCGTAGACCTCCCTGGCCGGCGCCTCTGGGGTCGACGGCCAGCGGGGTCCAGGCCGGGCCAGGGCGGCGCTGTATCCCGGCACGGCAGGACTGCGGCCCGGCAGCTCGCGCACCACCACCCGGCCTTCACCGCCGGCCAGCGTCAGCCTGGGCAGCAGCGAGATGCCGATGCCGCGAGCGACCAGGCTGAGGATCGTCGCCAGGCCCTCGAACTCGGACGGCGGCGTGGACGGGCCACCGGCCGCGGCCAGCACCTGGTCGACCGCGCGGCGGGACGGCTCGCCGGCCGGCGGCGCCAGCCACAGCTCGTCGCGCAGCCGGGCAAGCGACAGCTCATCGGAGCTGGCCGCCCAGTGCCGCCGCGGCAGCGCCAGCAC
The DNA here is from genome assembly GCA_030039155.1 of Streptosporangiaceae bacterium. Classification (GTDB taxonomy): domain Bacteria; phylum Actinomycetota; class Actinomycetes; order Streptosporangiales; family Streptosporangiaceae; genus JOPF074. The sequence continues at coordinate 14,578 of JASHQL010000039.1, forward strand.
GAGCGGATCGGTGACCAGCGGATAGAAGCGCAGCGTGTCCGCGGCCTCGCCGCGCAGCCTGCCGGTCCAGTCATCCACGATGGCGACGTCCAGCTGCCCCGCCTTGACCAGCCGGAGCGCCTCGCCGCCCTGCGTCTGGCGCAGCAGCATGCGCAGGCCGGGGTGCGCCCGCACGGCCCTGGTCAGGGCCGGCGCGAAGGCCACGGCGGCCGTCGGGAACGCGGAGATGGCGACCTTCCCGACCGGCTCGGGCGCGGCCAGGTCGGCCTCGGCGGCCTCGATCATCGCCAGGATGTCAGCGCCGGCCGCGGCCAGCCTGCGCCCGGCGTCGGTCAGTTCCGCGGCCCGCGCGGTACGGTCGAGCAGTGCCGCGCCCGCCTCGCGCTCGAGCGCGGCAAGTTGCTGTGACACCGCGGACGGGGTATATCCGAGCGCCGCCGCGGTCGCCGCGATGGTGCCGCGCTCCGCGAACTCGCACAGCAACCTGAGCCTGTGCACGTCCAACATCGCCCTAGCGTAAGCCCATCTTATGCTCTGCCATAGACATGTCCGCTTGCGCTAATGCTGGGCCACGGACAGGCTGGGTAACGGGGGGGTGCGGTTGCGTGCAGCTGTACGCCCGCTTTGAGAACCGCACCCCGCAGCGAGGAGCACACTGCCATGCCCTGGGCCGGGCCGGTCACCACGACCGCACCAGCGTCCCTGACCGAAGCACTATCCCCGATTCCCGTTCCGTCCGCACGGCGCCAGCCGGCCCCGCTGGCCAGCCGGGCCCTGGTACCTGTCTCTGCCACGCTGGCGGCAAACGAGCAGCTTGCCGTCCGTGCCAGCAAGGGCTTGCCAGTGCTGCCGCTCGCCTTCGGCGAGGCCGGCCTGCCGGTACCGCCGGCCCTGGCAGAAGAACTCGCGGTCGCCGCCTGCCGGGGTGGCTACGGACCGGTGGCCGGCAGCGCCGACCTGCGCGAGGCTGCGGCTGGCTACTGGACCAGGCGCGGGCTGCCCACCGCGGCTGACGCCGTGGTGGCCGGCCCAGGCAGCAAGGCGCTGCTGTTCGGCCTGCTGCTCGCGATCGACTCCGATGTCGCGGTGGCCAGGCCGAGCTGGGTGAGCTACGCCGCGCAGGCCAAGATCACCCGCCAGCGGCCGGTGTTCGTCCCGGCGGTCAGCGGCGAGGGCGGCATCTGCGATCCCGGCGAGCTGACCCAGGCGGTGCTGCGCAGCAAGCAGGCAGGGCGCCCGCTGCGTGCTGTCGTCGTCACGCTGCCCGACAACCCGACCGGCCGCCTGGCCAGTCCCGCCGCCGTGCGCGCGCTGTGCGAGGTAGCGGAGCGGCACGACCTGATCATCATCTCCGACGAGATCTACCGCGACCTGGTGCACGACCAGGCGGCACCGGTGCTCAGCCCCGCGCTGGTAGCGCCGGAGCGCACCGTGGTCACCACCGCGCTGAGCAAGAGCATGGCCGTCGGCGGCTGGCGGCTCGGCATCGCCAGGATGCCCGGCGGCAGGCTCGGCCAGGTGCTGCGCGACCGGCTGCTCGGCATCGGCAGCGAGATCTGGTCGGCGCCAGCCGCCCCGGTGCAGGCTGCGGCCGCCGTCGCGTTCGCCGAGCCGCCCGAGATCCGGCGCAGGGTGGCACAGAGCCGGGCGCTGCACGCATCGGTAGCGGCCGCGGTCGCCGCCAGCTGCCGCACGGCCGGGCTGGCAGTACCCGCTCCGCAGGCGGCCTTCTACGTGTACCCGGACTTCGGGCCTTGGCGGCCCGCGCTGGCCCGCCGCGGCCTGCTGTCCGGCGCGGACCTGGCCTGGCACCTGCTCGACCGGTACGGCCTCGGCGCGCTGCCGGCCAGCGCCTTCGGCGAGGATGACCGGGTGCTCAGGCTGCGGCTGGCCACCGGGCTGCTGTACGGCGACACCGACAGGCAGCGGTCGGCTGCGCTGTTCGCCGCCGACCCGGTCGGGCTGCCCTGGATCGCGGCAGCCATCAGGAGGCTCGGGGAGGTGCTGGCCGATCTGCTGAGCTGAGCGTCGTAACCTGGGGCTGGATGGATGACCCACATGTGCGCGGGGCGCGCCGGGGAGCCCCGGCGTGAGCAGGGAGAACTCTGATGATGACGACGGCGTCGGGGCTGCTGCACCATTCCACGGCCCCCTGGTACTTCGCGATACCAGCCGTCGCGCTGGTGGGCGTCAGGATCTGGTTGTGGCGCCGCCGGGGCACGTCCAAGGGCGGCGGCAACCAGTTTGGCGGCCGCGGCGGCAGCAAAGACCCCTTCGACGACCAGCGCTGAGCTGACCTGGTGGGTTACGGCGCCGCCAGGTCGGGCCGCTTGGCCGTCATGCCGTCTCCGCTGGAAATGCCGCGCAGCCGCCGGTACAGCCAGGGCGAGGCGTATGTCGCTACCCAGCGTGCGTCCTGCCGCCTTGCCGAAAGCCACTGCGGCGTCGCGGCAGCGGCGGCGGGTTGCGGGGCACGCCAGTCCTCGTCCACCGGCACGCCGAGCACCTCGGCTGCCCGCAGCGCCACCCGCCGGTGCCCCTCGGCTGCCAGGTGCAGCCGGTCCTGGCACCACATCGCGCGGTCGGCAAGCACCCGCATCGCCCACAGGTCGGCGAGCAGACACTCGCGCCGCTCTGCGATCAGCCTGAGCTGCGCGTTGTAGGCCGCGGCCTTGCCCCTGATCAGCCTGATCAGCGGGAAGCCGCCCGGGTCGAACCCGGTGAACATCAGCACCTGGCAGCCCGCGCCGCGCAGCCCGGCGACCAGCTGCTCGAACTGCGCGGCAAGCTCGTCCGGATCGGCCCTCGGCCTGAGCAGGTCGTTGCCGCCGGCCGCCACGCTGACCAGGCCGGGCCGCAGCTCGAGCGCAGCCGGCAGCTGCTCCTCGATGACCTGGCCGAGCAGCTTGCCTGCGGATCGCCAGGTTGGCATACCGCAGGGCCGGCTCGTTTGCTGCGGCCTGCCGTGCCGCGATGAGCCGGGCAAGCCGGTCGGCCCAGCCGCGGCAGCTCACTCCGTCCTGGTAGTAGTCGCCGACACCCTCGGTGAAGCTGTCGCCAAGGGCGACGAACGAACTCACGGCCAGCATTCGGGCATGTTACTTGGACCTGGAGAAATGCGCCGCACCCAGGACCGGCGCCCGGCCAGCCGGAGTCGGGTACCCGTGCGCCTGGCCGGCTCACGCTGCCCGCGGCCTGGGCTGAGCTGGCCAACGGAGCCGCGGGACGGGCCGTTGAGTGAGCGGCCCGCCGCGGCAAAGCCCGCGCATGGAGTTCGTTAGGGATCATCAACGGCCCGCATGGGTCCCGTTTGGAATCGGTATATCGCCTGGTCAGGGCTGTTCACTAGGCCAGGAATGTGTGCGTTGCCGAGGAGGCACCAATGGAACCCTGGTGGGATGACCTGTTCTATGTCGGCCTGACCATCGTCGTCTTCGGAGTGCTCTGGCTCCTGATCAAGGGAGTTGAGCGCTTTGAGCGTTGAGAACTGGATCGGGCTGATCGGCGGCGTTCTGCTGACCGTGTACCTATTCGTCGCGCTCGTGCTGCCTGAGAGGTTCTGATGAGTGCCGCAACCGCCGGGTGGCTGCAGGCCGGGCTGCTGATCGCAGCGCTCGCCGCCTGCTACATCCCGCTTGGCAATTACATCGCGTACATCTTCAGCACCGACAAGGACTGGAAGGTCGAGCGCTTCATCTACAAGGTGATGGGCGTCAACAAGGATGCGGACCAGAAGTGGAGCGTCTACCTCCGCAGCATCCTGGCCTTCTCCGTCGTCGCGGTGCTGTTCCTGTACCTGATGGAGCGCTTGCAGCGCTACCTGCCGATGGATCAGCACATGCCGGCCGTCGAGCAGGACACCGCGTGGAACACCGCGGTGTCGTTCGTCACCAACACGAACTGGCAGAACTACGCGGGCGAGTCCACGATGGGCTACGTCACGCAGATGAGCGGCCTGGTCGTGCAGCAGTTCATGTCGGCGGCCGTCGGCCTGTGCGTGGCGATCGCGATGATCCGCGGCTTCGTCAGGCAGAAGACCGACAAGCTCGGCAACTTCTGGGTGGACGTCACCCGTTGCACGTTCCGGCTGCTGCTCCCGCTGTCCATCGTCGGCGGCATTGTCCTGGTCGCGAGCGGCGCGATCGAGAACTTCAGCGCCTACCACACGATCACCACGCTGTCCGGCGCGCACCAGACCATCCCGGGCGGCCCGGTGGCCTCCTCGGAAATCATCAAGAACATGGGGAACAACGGCGGCGGCTGGTTCAATACGAACTCCGCGCACCCGTTCGAGGACCCCACCTCGTTTACGACGGTGTTCGAGATCTTCACGCTGCTGCTGATCCCGTTCGCCACCCCGCGAGCCTTCGGCAAGATGGTCAAGGACAACCGCCAGGGCTACGCGCTGGTCGCGGTCATGGTCATCATCTGGCTGTGCGCGGTCGGCGGCATCAGCTTCTTCGAGTCGCACTACAACCTGGGCGGCGCCACCGCGGCGCACCTCGCACACGGCGCCATGGAAGGCGTGGAAACGAGGTTCGGCACGTCCGGCTGCTCGTTGTTCGCGGCATCCACCACGGTGACATCGACAGGAGCGGTGAACTGCTTCCATGATTCGCTGACACCGTTCGGCGGCGGCATCGCGCTGTTCGACATCGCCCTCGGTGAGATCGCGCCAGGCGGCATCGGGGCCGGCATGTACGGCATCCTGATCCTGGCCGTGGTGACGGTGTTCGTCGCCGGCCTGATGGTCGGCCGCACGCCCGAGTACATCGGCAAGAAGATCCGCCCGCTGGAGATGAAGTACGCGGCGTTGTACTTCCTCACCTTGCCGGTGGTGATCCTGACCGCCGCCGGGTTGTCCATCGGCACGCACCAGGGCCAATCCGCGATCTTCAATCCGGGCCCGCACGGGCTGACCGAGATCGTGTACGCGTTCGCGTCGATGGCCAATAACAACGGCTCGGCGTTCGCCGGCCTGGGTTCCGCGGCGCCCTGGTACCAGACGCTCGGCGGCATCGTGATGCTGCTCGGCAGGTTCGCGCCGGAGATCTTCGCGCTCGGCCTGGCCGGGTCGCTGGCGAGACAGTCACGCGTGCCAGAAAGCGCAGGGACGCTCAGCACCAAGACGCCGCTGTTCGTCGGCATGGTGGTCGCGGTGGTCCTGGTGCTCGTCGGCCTGACCTACTTCCCCGCGCTGGCCCTGGGCCCGTTCGCAGAAGGACTGCACTGAGATGACAATGACCAACCAGCAGGCGGCCCAGGCCCCGAAGGGCCGCAGCAAGGCCGAGGCGGCCGAGGGCCGGGTCACCGGCGGGCTGCTCGACCCCAAGATCCTCTGGCACTCGCTGCCCGAGGCGTTCAAGAAGCTGGACCCGCGGGTCCAGATCAAGAACCCGGTCATGTTCGTGGTCGAAGTGGGCGCGCTGCTGACCATGTACAACGGGATCTTCGACGACAAGAAGCCGATCTTCACCTGGACCATCGTGGTCTTCCTGTGGCTGACTGTCGTGTTCGCCAACCTGGCCGAGGCGGTCGCCGAGGGCCGGGGCAAGGCACAGGCAGAGACGCTGCGCAAGACCAAGCGGGAGACCGTGGCACGGCGGCTGATCGGCTGGAAGCCTGGCCAGACCGATACCCCTGAGGAGCCGATTGCGGGCACCCAGCTCACCCTCGGGGA
>JASHQL010000389.1 GCA_030039155.1 Streptosporangiaceae bacterium
GGCACCGTCATGTCCACGAATCGCTGCCGCAGCTCGTCGTTGGTGTGCCGCTTGATCCGCCAGCGCATCGACTGCTCGGTGTTCGGCGACTCCGCGTCCGGCGGGCCGAACATCATCAGCGACGGCCACCACCACCGGTTCGTGGCATCCTGCACCATCTCGCGCTGGGCCGCAGTGCCGCGCATCATCGTGAGCAGCAGCTCGTAGCCCTGCCGCTGGTGGAACGACTCCTCCTTGCAGATCCTGATCATCGCCCGCGCGTACGGCCCGTAGGAGGACCGGCACAGCGGTACCTGGTTGCAGATCGCCGCGCCGTCCACTAGCCAGCCGATCACGCCGACGTCGGCGAACGTCAGCGTCGGGTAGTTGAAGATCGAGGAGTACTTCTGCGCGCCGGTGATCAGCCGCCTGGTGAGGTCGCCGCGGTCGGCGCCGAGCGTCTCGGCCGCCGAGTACAGGTACATGCCGTGCCCGGCCTCGTCCTGCACCTTGGCCAGCAGGATCGCCTTGCGTCGCAGCGACGGTGCCCTGGTCACCCAGTTGCCCTCGGGCTGCATGCCGATGATCTCCGAGTGCGCGTGCTGCGCGATCTGCCTGATCATCGTCTTGCGGTAGGCGTCCGGCATCCAGTCGCGCGGCTCGATCCGCCTGTCCCTGGCGATGGTGTCCTCGAAGTACCGGTCAAGCTCGGCGGTACTGGCCGCGCCTTGCTCGCGCTCGGCGGTGCCGCCTGCGCCTCGCTCGCGCTCGGCGGTGTCGTCGCTGGCACCTGGCATCGGCTGCTCCCACGATTAACCGATCATTCGGTCAGTAATTATAGTGCAGCCGGTACCGGGCAGGCTCAGCGGATCTTGATGATCAGCCGCTGGCGCGCCGGGCGGCCCGCCCTGCTGCTGGCCTTCAGCCCGATCACATACCGGTTGCCGAGCGCCGACGCCGGTGCCGTACCTCTGATGGTCGCGGTCCCGCCGGCGCCCTGCCTGAAGGTGAGCCCCGGCGGCAGCGCGCCGCGCTCGGTCACCACCGGGAGCGGCGAGCCCGAGGTCCTGACCGTGAACGTGCGCCGAACGCCGCGACCCTATGCACGCGAATCGGCACGATCAACCGCGCAGGTGGCCAGACCGACGGCCGGCCAACGGCCAGGCGGAGGCACGTGCCATCGTGGGAAGGTGATCGGCCAGGCACTCGCGGCCAGGCTGCCAGGCGCGCGGCTGGCGCTCGGCGGCGGCGGGCTGCTGCACTGGATCATCCGCCTGATCATCTGGCGTGAGCTCTTCCGGCTGTTCCGCTATCTGTGGCGAATCCCCACATTCGGCCCGTACCTGTGCGTGCTGCTCGGACTCGTGATCATCGGCCTGCTGGTGTGGCAGCAGCGCTGGCGGGCCAGTCGGCAGCGCGGTCGGCCCGGGGACGGGGGCACGGACGGGCACCAGCCCGGCTCGGGCCCGCGCGACTGGTAGGTCACCTCAGCCAGCTGCCGGCACCGTCGTGATCGCCCGGGCCGGCCGCCCGTTCCGCAGTGCGTCCCTGATCTGCGCGACCACCTTGTCACGCTCCCGCCGGATCTGGCTTGGCGAGAAGTGCAGCACGCTGATTCCGGCAGCGGTCAGCCGGGTGTGGCGGTCCATCGTGTGCTCCCAGTGCCACGCGGACAGATGCCACTGCCTGGAATCCACCTCGACCACGACGCCGGCCTGCGGCCACCACGCATCGGGCACCGCCAGCAGCACGCCGCCCAGATACAGCGCCGGGTTGTACAACGGCACGGGCAGCGCGGCGGCCCGGATCAGGTCCATCAGGTCTCCCTCGGCCGGCGACCTGATCCCCTGACTGACCTCGGCTAACACCCGCCGCGCCTGCGCGCTGCCCGGCAGCCGCGGCTCGGCCAACTCCGCGGCCAGGTGCCGCACCGAGCACCGCCCCTGCTGCACCGCCCCGCACATCACCGCGCGCACATCAGCCAGCTCAGTCATCCACCTGGCCGCGTCGACCACGGCACGCGCCACCAGCACGAACCTGATCTCCCCGTCTGACGTCGCCAGCGCGGGCAGCTGCCGCACCCGGTGTAACCGCAGGTACGCGACAGGCACCCGGCGGACCTGATGCGGCACCAGCACATCCACGAGCTGGCTCGCCTCCGCCTTGACGCAATGTCGGCGCAGCGCGGCCAGGCCCGTGATCACCGAACCGGGTCCGGCGTATAACAGCGCCGCCATGTCCAGCTGGTCCACGGTGGGCTGGCCGGTCGCGGTCAGATAGACGCCGGGCAGCAACCGCTGCCAAGGACCGCGGGCACGAGTGCGGTGCCGCAGCTCGCCCTCGGTCATGCCGAGGCCAAGCGCCTGCCGGCAGGACACCACGCCCGCCTGCCAGGACAGCAGTCCCGCCAGCTCACGGTTGCCTGATATGCCCATGTTGACCAGGTTGACAGGTGCCTATGACAGCGCGAGCGCGATCTTCACTCGCCACGTGGGGAAGTTTGCTGTAGCCCTGACGACGGCAAACTTCCCCACGTGACCGGGCAAGATCATCAGCCAGCGGCCGGCGGCCAGGTGTTGGCGACCATGGTGAGCACGTCGTACTTGGCCACCGACTCGCCCTTCTGGTTGGTCACGTCGGCGTCCCAGGTCACCTCGCCGTGCGCGGCGTCACCGCGCGGGCTGATCTGCTTGCAGGTCAGCGTCACGGTTAGCTCGTCGCCCGGATACACCGGGGTGAGGAACCGCAGGTTCTCCAGGCCGTAGTTGGCCAGCACCGGTCCAGGGTCCGGCTGCACGAACAGGCCGGCCGCGAACGACAGCACCAGGTACCCGTGCGCCACCCGCCCGTCGAAGAACGGGTTGGCCCGAGCCGCCTCCTCGTCCATGTGCGCGTAGAACGTGTCGCCGGTGAACGCGGCGAAGTGCTCGATGTCCTCGAGCGTCACTGTGCGCGGCCCGGCCACCACCGTGTCACCTGGCCGGAGCGAGGCCAGCGACTTGCGGAACGGGTGCCCGCCGTCGGCGTTGCGCGCAGCGCCAGCCACCCAGCGCCCGGTCACCGCGGCCAGCACCCGAGGCGACGCCTGCACCGCGGTGCGCTGCATGTAGTGCAGCACGCCGCGGATGCCGCCAAGCTCCTCGCCGCCGCCGGCCCGCCCAGGCCCGCCGTGCACCAGGTTCGGCAGCGGCGAGCCGTGCCCGGTGGACTCGGCCGCATCATCGGCGT
>JASHQL010000390.1 GCA_030039155.1 Streptosporangiaceae bacterium
GATCCCGATCGCGCACTGGGGCGCGCAGCGGCTGCTGCCCTACGGCAAGTTCGTGCCGCGGGTGCTGCCGCGCAAGACGGTCAAGGTGCTGGCCGGCCCGCCGGTCGACCTGTCGGAGTTCGACGGCCAGCCGCTGAACTCGCAGACCCTGCGCGCCGCCACCGACAAGATCATGACTGCGGTGGCCGGCCTGCTCGGCGAGCTGCGCGGCGAGACCCCGCCGGCCGAGTTCTACCACCCGGCGGTCGCGCGCAGGCAGCTGCGCCAGGAGCTGCGCGCGCTGCAGGAGGCGGCGGTGCCGGACACGGCGGGCGAGGCCGGGCAGTCGGCCGCGCAGGGTGGCGCGGGCGGCGGTTCTGGAGGCTCCGCGCCGTGAAGGCCGCGGTGATGGGCGCTGGCTCCTGGGGGACCACGTTCGCCCAGGTGCTGTGCGACGCCGGCAACGAGGTCACGCTCTGGTGCCGCAGGCCCGAGGTCGCCGAGCAGGTGAACGGCAGCCACCAGAACCTGGACCGGCTGCCGGGTATCTCGCTGACCCCGCAGCTTGCCGCGACCGCCGATGCCGACCGCGCGCTGGCCGGGGCGGACCTGGTGGTGCTCGCGGTGCCGGCCCAGACGCTGCGGGTCAACCTCACGCTGTGGCGCGACCTGCTGCCGGCCCGCGCGCTGCTCGTCAGCCTGATGAAGGGCATCGAGCTTGGCACCGGCGAGCGGATGAGCGAGGTGATCGCGCAGGTCACCGGCGCGCCGCCGGACCGGATCGCGGCGGTGTCTGGGCCCAACCTGGCGCTGGAGATCGCGGTGCGCCAGCATGCCGCCACGGTGGTCGCCTGCCAGGACGACGACACCGCCTGCGAGCTGCAGAAGGTCTGCCACGCGCCGTACTTCAGGCCGTACACGAATCCGGACGTGATCGGCTGCGAGCTCGGCGGCGCGGTGAAGAACGTGATCGCGCTCGCGGTGGGGATATCGGTCGGCATGGGGCTCGGCAACAACACGACGGCGCTGCTCATCACCCGCGGGCTCGCCGAGATCGCCAGGCTCGGCGCCGCGCTCGGCGCTGACCAGCACACCTTCGCCGGCCTGGCCGGCATGGGCGATCTGGTCGCCACCTGCAGCTCACCGCTTTCCCGGAACCGGACGTTTGGCGAGAAGCTCGGCCAGGGCATGCCGATGGCCGAGGTGACTGCGAGCATGAACCAGACGGTGGAGGGCGTGAAGTCGGCCGAGTCGGTGCTGCAGCTGGCCAGGGAGCACCAGGTCGAGATGCCGATCACCGAGGTGATGGCCGCGGTCGTGCACGACGGCCTCGACATCGGCCAGGCTGTGCTGCTGCTGGCCAGCAGGTCGGCCAAGCCGGAGCGGTACGGGGTCTGAAGCACCGCAACGTCCGCGGCGCTGCGGCGTCTGCAGTGGTATGGCATCTCATACGCCGGACTGGAGGGAGTCGAGTGGGCCAGCAGCGCAAGCTCAGGGTGGCAGTGATCTTCGGTGGTCGCGGGCCGGAACATGCGGTGTCCTGCATGGGCGGCGGGAACCTGCTGTCCTCGCTCGACCGGGCCAAGTACGACGTGATCCCGATCGGCATTACCACCGCCGGCGAGTGGGTGCAGGTCGCCGACGAGCCGGCCAAGCTGGCGATCAGCGGCGGTGAGCTGCCGTCGGTCGAGGCGATCGCCGAGCCGGGCGGCGCCGTGGTGCCGTGGGCCGGCGGCGGGCTGGTGGCCAGCGCGCCTGGCCAGATCCCGCACCTGCTTGGCGAGGTCGACGTGGTGGTGCCGGTGCTGCACGGCCCGTTCGGCGAAGACGGCACGATCCAGGGGCTGCTGGAGCTGGCCGGGGTGCCCTATGTCGGGGCCGGCGTGCTGGCCAGCGCGGTCAGCATGGACAAGGAGTACATGAAGCTGATCTTCGCCGCCAGGGGGCTGCCGGTCGGCCCGCACGTGGTACTGCGCGAACAGGACTGGCCCGCCGGAGAGCCGCCGGAGGCCGCGGCGAATCCGGAGCGCAAGCGCGTGCTCGACGCGATCGCCGAACTCGGCTGGCCGCTGTTCGTCAAGCCGGCCAGGGGCGGCTCGAGCATCGGCACCGCCAAGGCCGCGGACATGGCGCAGCTGCACGCGGCGATCGCCGCCGCCCGCGAGTACGACCCCAAGGTGCTGGTCGAGCAGGCGGTGGCCGGCCGGGAGATCGAGGTGTCGGTGCTGCAGGGCGAGCACGGCGCGCCGCCAGATACCAGCCTGCCTGGTCAGCTGCTGATCGACGGCGGCGAGGAGTTCTGGGACTTCGAGGCCAAGTACCTGGACGAGGCCAGCGGGATGGCGATCCCGGCGCCGATCCCGGCGTCAGACATCGACGAGATACGCCGGCTGGCAGCGCTGGCGTTCGACGCGGTGTCGTGTGAGGGGCTGGCCAGGGTCGACTTCTTCTACACGCCGGACCGGCGGATCCTGGTCAACGAGATCAACACCATCCCCGGCCTGTCGCCTGCCTCGTACTTCCAGAAGATGTGGGAGGCGACCGGCATGGCGTTCCCCGACCTGATCGACCGGCTGCTCAGGACCGCGCTGGCCAAGCGGCCTGGCCTGCGCTAACTCGCCTGGCGCTGGCTCGCTGGCGCCGGCAAGGGCGGGCAGCGCGCGTTGCCGGTCGCTGCCCGCCCGCCAGGCTTGGCTGCACGCTACTTGCGCCCGGCCGAGACCTTCTTCTCGCCGTTCACCAGCGCCTTGAAGTCGGCGCCTGCGCGGAACTTCGGCACCGATGTCTTGGGCACCTTGATAGCGGCGCCGGTAGCCGGGTTGCGAGCCGTGCGGGCCGGCCTGACCGACTTCTCGAAGACCCCGAATCCGGTGATAGCGACTTTGTCGCCCTTGGCTACGGTGAACTGAATGGTGTCGAGCACGGCGTTGAGCGCCTCAGTTGCCGTTTTCTTGTCGCCCATCCTGGTCGAAATGGCGTCGATCAGGTCGCGCTTGTTCATATCGTCCCTCCTGCGTTTCCCCCAAGCGGGAGGCCGCGCCGAGGCGAACCGGTACTCGCGACCTCTGATGCGCCTGAAATTAAGCGATTCTGCGTCTCTGCACAATCACATCGGGCCGATATTGCAATGTGTCGGCGCGGGAATTGGGTGCATTGCCGCATTGATTTTGATTTTCGCCGGCCCGATCTGGCACCGACCGGTCCTGAGCAGCCTTCTTGCTGGTGAACCGGCTGCCGCGAATCAGCCCGCGGTGCGGTCGATTTCGCGCTGCAGTTCGGCCTGCAGCTGATCAAGACGGCCTTCCGCCCTGGCCGGATCAGCCTCCGGGGCCTTCATCGCATCGCACACTTTCATGAGTTTCTGCTGCAATTGAACGCGAGCATCCGCTGGCAGCCTTGATGTCCGCAAAATGCAATGCATGTCCCGTATCCGGACAGCCAGAGCCGTGTCGGCGGCCGGCCCGGAATCGGTCGCCAGGGCCGGTTCCTGATCCTGTTCGGCGGCCATGGCCAGAAAGCTACCCGCGGGCCGCAGGCGGCGTCCGCACCGGGGTCAGGTCAGCCGGTCGGCGTCCAGGTCGGGCAGGCAGAAGTCGCCGCCGAGGAAGGCCGGCTCGCCGTCGGCCTGCCCGGTGGCGGCGATGACCTGCTCGGCGTAGATCTCGGCATCGTCTTGCGGCTCGAAGCCGATGGCGCGGGCCTCGGCCAGGCTGACCCAGCCGCCGCGGGTGTTCGCTGATACCCCGTAGACCACGCGGAAGCCGGGGCTCGGCACGCTGAGGCAGGCCGCGAACAGCCGGCCGGCGTCATCGGGCGACAGCCAGGTGGACAGCGCCCTGATGTCGCGCGGCCGCTCCATGCAGGTCAGGATCCGCAGGCAGATCACGTCCAGGCCGTACCTGGCGTGGTACAGCGCGCCGAGCGCCTCGCCGGCCGCCTTGGAGACGCCGTAATAGGTATCAGGCGCGGGGAAGGCATAGTCGGCGACCGGGAAGGCAGCGCGCGGCGTGAACCCGACAGCATGGTTGGAGGACGCGTACACCACGCGCGGCACGCCGGCCCGGCGAGCCGCCTCGAAGGCCACGTAGCTGCCGTGAATGTTCGCCTCGGCGATCTGGTCCCACGGCGCCTCCCTGGAGATCCCGGCCAGGTGGATGACCGCGGCAGCGCCGCTGCACGCCCGCGTCATCGCCGCCAGGTCGGTGGTCGATGCGGTCACTGCCTGCTCGCCGAACCCCGCGTCCAGCGGCACGACGTCGAGCAGCCTGAGCAGCCTGCCCGGCCTGACCAGCCGGGTCCGCAGCATGCTGCCGATCAGGCCGGCCGCGCCGGTGATGAGGACGGTCTCTTCCTGTGCTGGCACGGTGTCAAGGTTGCCATGCGCGACCGGCTGACCGGCGCGCGACGTCAAGCGCAGCAACCGGACTGCCATACTGTTAGCCCTGCAGCCCAAGCAGGCTGGGCATTCTCCCGCCTGTTTCCCCCAGTGAGGTCTGGCGCATGAAGGTAGCCGTCATCAAGGAGGGCGACCCCGCCGAGCGGCGGGTCGCGCTCGTGCCCGAGGCCGTGCAGAAGGTCCGCGCTGCCGGGATCGATGTGCTGGTCGAGACCGGCGCAGGCGCCCGCGCCTGGCTGACCGACGATAGCTACGGCGAGGCCGGCGCGAGCGTGGTGAGCCATCAGGAGGCCCTCGCCGCCGACGTGCTGCTGCTTGTCGGCAAGCCAGCCAGGGACCTGGTGGCCGGCCTGCGGCCTGGCCAGGTCGTGATCGGCTTGCTGGCCCCGCTCACCGACGCCGAGCTGACCACGAGCCTTGCCGCGGCCGGCGTGACCGCGATCAGCATGGACATGATCCCGCGGACGCTGCCGCGGGCCCAGCCGATGGACGCGCTCACCTCGCAGGCCAACATCGCCGGCTACAAGGCGGCGGTGACCGCCGCCGGCGCGTTCGGCAGGTTCTTCCCGCTGCTCATCACCGCGGCGGGCACGGCCAGGCCCGCCAGGGTGCTGGTGCTCGGCACCGGCGTGGCCGGGCTGCAGGCCATCGGCACCGCGCGCCGGCTCGGCGCCGTGGTGAGCGCCTACGACGTGCGGCCGGAGACCAAGACCGAGGCCGAGTCGCTCGGCGCCACGTTCATCGAGCTGACCTCCGTCGGCCCGGCGTCGGGCGAGGGCGGCTACGCCCGCGCGCTCACCGACGACGAGCGGCGCGCCCAGCAGGACGAGCTGACCGGCCACATCACCAGGCACGACGTGGTGATCACCACCGCGCAGGTGCCCGGCAGGCGGCCGCCGCTGCTGATCACCGAGGACGCGCTGAAGGGCATGTCGCCAGGGTCCGTCGTGGTGGACATGGGCGCGAGCGCGCTCGGCGGCAACGTGGCCGGGTCGGTGCCAGACGAGACGGTGGTCACCGAGAACGGGGTGACGGTGATCGGCGCCGGCAGCCTGCCGTCGAGCATGCCCACGGCCGCGTCGGCGATGTACGCGCGCAACATCAGCTCGCTGCTGCTGTACCTGGTGAAGGACGGCGAGCTGGCCATCGACCCGGACGACGACCTGCAGGCTGGCGTGCTGATCACCACCGGCGGCCAGATCGTGCACCCCGCGCTGAAACCCGAGCAAGCTGACCACGCAGACACCGCTGGAGGTGCCGAGAGTGTCGACGGCCCTGCTGACTGACCTGACCATCTTCGTGCTCGCCCTCTGGGTGGGCTTCGAGGTGATCAGCAAGGTGCCAGCAACCCTGCACACGCCGCTGATGTCGGCGGCCAACTCCATCCACGGGATCGTGCTGGCCGGCGCGATGCTGATCGCGGTGACCGCCAACAACGCGATCGGCTACATCATCGCCTTCGTCGCCGCCGCGTTCGCCGCGATGAACGTGGTCGGCGGGTACGTGGTGACCGGCCGGATGCTGAAGATGTTCCGCAAGCGGCCCGCCGCCACCGTGGCCCCGCCCGCTGACCAGGCGGTGCCGGCGTCCGCCAACGGCAGCGGCCGGAAGGGCCTGCCCTCATGAGCCACTTCATGTGGGTGATCCAGCTCATCTACGTGCTGGCGGCGTCCTGCTTCGTGCTCGGCCTGCATCTGATGAACACGCCAGCCACCGCGCGCCGCGGCAACCAGGTGTCGACCGGCGGGATGATCACCGCGGTCGCCGCGACGCTGGCCATCATCGTGCACGCCGACGTGATCAGCACGACCGGCTGGATCGTGATGTTCGCCGGCGCGGCGGTCGGCGCGGCGGTCGGCCTGTACACGGCAAGGACCGTGCAGATGACCGCGATGCCGCAGCTGGTGAGCATCTTCAACGCGGTCGGCGGCGGGGCTGCCGCGCTGGTCGCGGTGCACGACTACATGCGGCTGACCGGTCAGGTCAGCGCGCACGTGCCGACCGCCACCACGGTCACCACGCTGCTTGACGTGATCATCGGCTCGGTCACCTTCTCCGGCTCGATCATCGCGGCCGGCAAGCTGCAGGGCGTGATCACCTCGGCGCCGGTCACCTTCCCCGGCGCCAGGATCGTGAACCTGCTGCTCGCCGCGGTCGCGCTCGCCGTCAGCGGCTACCTGATCGCCACCCCGAGCCTGGCCGGCCTGGTGATCGTCATCGTCGCCGCGCTCGCATTCGGCGTGTCCATGGTGATGCCGATCGGCGGCGCCGACATGCCGGTGGTGATCTCGCTGCTGAACGCCTTTACCGGCACCGCGGTGGCGATGGCCGGCTTCGTCATCGGCAACTGGGCGCTGATCATCGCCGGCGCGCTGGTCGGCGCCTCCGGCGGCATCCTGACCAAGCTGATGGCCGACGCGATGAACAGGTCGATCCGCAACATCATCGTCGGCGGGTTCGGCACCGGCGACTCGGCGGTGGCGGTCGGCGGCCCGGCCGGCAACGTGCAGTCCATCGCCGCCGACGACGCGGCGATCCAGCTTGCGTATGCGTCCAAGGTCATCATCGTGCCCGGCTACGGGCTGGCCGCGGCGCAGGCGCAGCACGAGGTGGCCGCACTCGCCGAACTGCTCGAATCACGCGGCGTGGACGTCAGCTATGCCATCCACCCGGTGGCTGGCCGGATGCCGGGACACATGAACGTGCTGCTCGCCGAGGCGAACGTGCCGTACCCGCAGCTCAAGGAGATGGACGAAGTCAACCCCGAGTTCGCCAGGACCGACGTGGCGCTGGTGATCGGCGCCAACGACGTGACGAACCCGGCGGCGCGGCGGCCGGGGACCGCGATCTCCGGCATGCCGATCCTGGACGTCGACCAGGCCAAGAGCATCATCGTGATCAAGCGGTCGATGGGGCACGGCTACGCGGGCATCGACAACGAGCTGTACGTCAACCCGAAGACCAGCATGTACTTCGCCGACGCCAAGACCGCGCTGGCCGACCTGGCCGCCGCCGTCAAGACCCTCGTCGGCTAGCCCGCTGGCCGGCCGCCTTTCATCGATCCTGGTCGTTCCGCAACGGACAAAACTCACATTGGGACCACCAGAATCGGTGAAATGCCGGGCTGATCGCGTGGTCAGTCCCTGATCACCTCGGTCAGCTGGCCGATGCAGGAGTCGAAGATGTCGGCATCGCTGCGCTCCGGCCCTGCCTCGGCCAGCGCGATGGCCAGATTGGGGTAACGCCCGCTGGCGGCGGCGCGGGCGAACGCCCGCTGGTATCCGGTCGGCTGCTGCCCTGGGCTGGCCATCGCGGCCTGCATGCCGCCGTACATGGTCGCGAACCCGCTGATCATCGAGATCAGCTCGAGCTTGGCGCCGGTCTCGAGCCTGGTGCCTGCCAGCAGCCCGATGAAGTAGTCCAGGTAGCGCAGCGCGTTCGGGCCGGGCGGCAGCGGCCGGCGCACGAGTTCGGCCAGCCAGGGATGCCTGGCAGCGATGTCCCTGGTCTGCCGCGCGAGCTCCACGATCGCCCGCCGCCGGTCCGCCGCCGGGGTTGCCGGGTAGCTGTACTCGCCGGCCAGGAAATCCGCGACAAGCTGCGCGAGCTGGTCCTTGGCCGGCACGTAGTTGTACAGCGACATCGTGCCGGTGCCGAGCGCGCTGGCCACGGCGCGCATGGTCATGGCGGCCAGGCCGCCCTCGTCGGCCAGCCTGGCCGCCACCGCGGCAATCTCCTGCCGGTCAAGCCGCGGTCGCGGTCCCCTGCTGCCGCGTTCCTGGATCTCCCAGATCGACCAGGTCCGCGCGGCGCCGGAACCGGCTGCCTGACCGTCCTGCTCGTTGCCCGGTCGCATCGCGTGATAGCTTAGCCGAGAAACAACGTACAACGTACGTAGTAGCTCCCGGAGAACACCTCAGCGATGAAGACCATGTCCGCGACGATCCACATCGCCGCGCCGCCGGCCAGGGTGTGGGCGGTGCTCACCGACCTCGGCTCGTATCACGACTGGAATCCGCTGTTCCGCGAGGCCTCCGGTCAGGTGGCGGTCGGCCAGCGGATCAGGCTGCGCAGCGTGCACCCGGCCAACGGCAGGCTCATGACGGTCAAGCCGACGATCACCGCGGCAGCGCCTGAGCGGGAACTGGCCTGGGTGTCGCGGCTGCCTGGCCTGATCAGCGGCGAGCACAGGTTCACCATCACCGAGGCAGACGGCGGCAGCACGCTGGTGCAGAGCGAGTCGTTCGGCGGCCTGCTGGCACGCACGGCAGGCAGGACGCTGGCCAAGGCCGAGCTGTCGTTCCTGTCCCTCAACGAGGCCATCAAGGAGCGCGCGGAGACCGTCTGACGCAGTGACATCTGCCCGCCGGGTCCGCCGTGGTCGCCGCGGCGCGGCGGGCTGGCGCCTGGTTCGAGGTACGTCCGGCAGCGGCCAACCGCCGCATCCGCTAGCCGGCCGCCAGGCTTCCAGCGGGTAACTTGGCTGGTATGACGCAGCACGGGTATGCGGAAGTCACCGGCCTGATCGAGCGGTCGGCCTCGGCGTTCGCGGGCGCCATCCCGGTCGACCCGGCGGACGAGGGCCTGTTCGGGCCGGGCAGCGTGGCCTGGCGGCTGAGCGGCGACCTGTCGTCGCCGATCGCCGGACTGCGCTCGCTGATGCTGCAGGCGCTGCACCCGCTCGCGATGGCAGGCGTGGACCAGCACAGCGACTGGCGCCGCGATCCGGTCGGGCGGCTGGCCGCTACCTCCGGGTACCTGGCCACGGTTACGTTCGGGGAACGAAGGGCGGCCCAGCATGCGGCGGCCAGGGTGCGGCGGATTCACCAGCATGTCACCGGCACCGACCCGGTGACCGGGCAGCACTACCAGGCCAGCGACCCCGCGCTGCTGCTGTGGGTGCACGCGGCGCTTGTCGAGTCCGGGGTCAGGGCCTGCGAGCTGTTCGGCGACCCGCTGACTCCGGACGATGCCGACAGGTACGTCGCGGAGATGGTGGCCGCGGCCGAGCTTGTCGGCGTGCCAGCCAGCCAGGTCCCTTCGAACATGACCGAGCTGCGGGACTACCTCGGCTCGGTCCGGCCGGAACTGCGCTGCACGCCGGCAGCCGGCGAGTCCATGACGTTCCTGCTTGACCCGCCAGGTCTCGACGAGGAAGTCGGCGCGATCTGGCAGGACATCAGGGCGGGCGCGGTCGCCTCGCTGCCGCCGTGGGCGCTTGACCTGTACGGCTGGTCGGCGGACCCGGTCACCCCGGCCAGGCGCACCCAGATCCGGCAGGCGCTCGGCGTGCTCGATGCGGTGCTGCTCGGCGAGCCTGGCGTGCTCGAGGCCAGGCAGCGGATCACCCTGCGGGCCCGCGCTACCCGCGGCGGGATCCAGGGGGGTCGTCCCAGGGCCGCGCAGCGCGCATGAGGCGGATCCTGGCCTGCCTGTCCGTCGGGGCCATCCTTGCCGCGCTGACCGCGGTGCTGCTGCGCCGCCGGGTCGGCCGGCTGCGGTACCAGCGCGGCAAGGCGGCGGTCCAGTTGGCCGTGCGCGGCGGCGTCCGGTACGCGAGCAACGCACCGCGGCTGTTCGCCGCCGCCGGCCAGCACCGGCAGCAACTGCGCAACGATCTCGCGCTGCAGACGGCCGAGGACGTGGTGCACACGCTCGGCGCGATGAAGGGCGTGCTGGTGAAGATCGGCCAGATGGCCAGCTACCTGGACGACGGGCTGGCGCCGAGCGTGCGCCGCACGCTGAGCCGGCTGCAGGACAGCATCCCGCCGATGACCGCAGAGCTTGCCGCGCAGGTGATCACCGAGGAACTCGGCCGGCCGCCGGAGCGCGCGTTCGCCCGCTGGGACCCTGAGCCGATCGCCGCCGCTTCGATCGGCCAGGTGCACCGGGCGATCACCGAGGACGGCACCGCGGTCGCGGTCAAGGTGCAGTACCCGGGCATCGCCGAGATGATGGCGGCCGACCTGGACAACGTGGCGCTGCTGCGCCGGATGCTGAAGATCACCGCACCGAGCCAGGACGTGGACGCGCTCGTCACCGAGCTTCGGGACCGGGTGCTCGAGGAACTCGACTACCGGCGCGAGGCAGCCAACCAGGACGCGCTCGCCAGCTACTTCGACGGCCATCCGACGATCCACGTGCCGCGCATCATCGGCTCGCTGTCCAGCCGCCGGGTGGTCACCAGCGAGCTGGCCGACGGCGTGCGCTTCGCCGAGATCGCGGACTGGCCGCAGTCCGAGCGAGACCTGGCCGGCGAGACCATCTACCGGTTCGTGTTCCGCAGCCTGTATGAGGTACGGGCGTTCAACGGCGACCCGCATCCTGGCAACTACCTGTTCCGCCCGGGCGGCAAGGTCACTTTCCTGGACTTCGGGCTGGTGAAGCACTTCACCGAGGCCGACCTGCTGCCGCTGATGGCGATGGTGCGGAACCTGTGCGTGCAGCGGGACCCCGAGGCGTTCAGGGCCAGCATGGTGCAGGCCGGCTTCCTGGTCCCCGATGCGCCGCTGTCCACCGACCAGGTGGTCGAGCACCTTGCCGTCTTCTACCAGCTCGTCACCGAATCCACGCCGGTCACGGTGACCAGCGACTACGCGTCATCGGTGGTGCGGCGGTTCTTCGACATGCGCAGCCCGGTGGCGCAGTACGCGCGGATCCCGCAGTCGTATGTGATCCTGCAGCGGATCAACCTGGGGCTGTTCGCGCTGCTCGGTGACATCCACGCGACCGCCAACTGGCGATCGATCGCCGAGGAGATCTGGCCGTTCATGCAGGCCCCGCCGTCGACGCCGATGGGCAGGGCGGAGGCGGACTGGCTGGCGGCCAAGCGGGCCGCTGGCCGGCCGCGCGCTGGAGCCGCCGGGCAGCGGTAACCTGCCGGGTGTGAGCACAGTCGATGCCGACCTGGACGTCGATCTCGACAAGCCGGTGCGCTGCGACGACCTTGAGGTGACCGAGGCCCGGCAGGCTCAGGTCGGTTCGCTGACCGTGCGGCGGCTGCTGCCGCTCCGGCTGCGGCGCAGCGTCGGGCCCTGGTGCTTCGTCGATCACTACGGCCCGGCCGACGTCGACGGGGTGGCCGGCATGCAGGTGCCGCCGCATCCGCACATCGGGCTGCAGACCGTCACCTGGCTGCTGGCCGGTGACGTGCTGCACCGCGACAGCCTGGGCAACGAGCAGATGATCAGGCCTGGCCAGCTGAACCTGATGACGGCGGGCCGCGGCATCGCGCACGCGGAGGAATCGCCGGCGCCGCACCAGCCGTGGCTGCACGGCGTGCAGCTCTGGGTCGCGCTGCCCGAGGCGTCGCGCAACGTCGCTCCGGCCTTCGAGCATCACGCCGCGCTGCCGGCCGGGCGGGCCGGCGACCTGCAGGTCACGGTGTTCATGGGCACCGCCGCCGGGCTCAGCTCGCCGGCCACCGCGTATTCCGGCATCGTCGGTGCCGAGCTCGCGGCTGGCCGGCACGCAGCAGCGGCGCTGCCGGTGGATCCGGAGTTCGAGCACGTGCTGTTCGTCGCCGCCGGATCCGCCGAGCTGGCCGGCCGGCCGCTCGGCCCCGGCAGGCTGCTGTACGCCGGCCCCGGCCGCGAGCAGCTCACGGTGTCCGCGGCCGCGGGCAGCCGGCTGTTCCTGCTTGGCGGCAGGCCGCTCGGCGAGCGCCTGCTGATGTGGTGGAACTTCGTGGCACGCAGCCCGGAGGAGATCGCGTCGGCTACCGCAGACTGGCGGGCCGGCGACAGTCGCTTCGGTCAGGTGGGCGGGTACCAGGGCGACCCGCTGCCGGCGCCTGCGCTCGATCCTTCCCGGCTCCGCGCGCGCTGACCGGGCGACTCAGCTGCGGCACGGCGCGGACTTGGCTCGGCCGCCGCGGCCAGCTCATCGAGCAGCGTGCCGATGCGCGCGGCCTCGTGCCCGACCCGGTCTACCAGCTGATCAAGATCCTGGCTGGCCGGTGATCCTTGCTGCTGGTAGTACGCGGCGGAGCCGCGAATGACGCTGATCGGCCGGTGCAGTTCCCGGCAGGTGCGGGCAAGCGCGGTTCGCATCAGGTCGCAGGACCTGCGGGAATCATCGGTGGCGAGGCTGGCAGCCTCGAGCCGGCTCAGCGTTCCGGTCAGTGACTGCGCGAGGCTGTCGCCGATGCTGCCTGGGCGACCGCCTGGTTGCTGCCAGGACGGCCCGTCCCTGGCCACCGCGGCCGCCAGTTGCTCGGCCAGGCCGAGCGGCCCGAGCACGGCCCGGATCAGCGCGAGCACGGCGAGCACGACCACTACGATCACGCCGCCGACGACCGCAGCGCTGCGCAGCATGATGCCGTCGGCGGCCTGGCGCAGGCCGCCCAGGTCCAGGGCGACGACGAGCACTCCCGCGGTGCCTGGCCGCGCGGGGCTGGTGACGTTCAGGAAGAAGCCATCGGAGCCGTAGGTGTAGATGATCCGCCTGGCGCTGTAGTGCACCCGCTCGGTCAGCACGAGCCAGCTCCCGCCGCCGCGGCCCGCCGGGACTGTCGCGAGCCTGCCCGGCCTGGACGGCAGGCCGGACATCGCCGGACCTGGCAGCTGGTCATCGGCGGTCCGCAGCACCAGCTTGCCCGCTGACACCACCTCGACCAGGTACTCGGCGGCAGCGGAGCCGGGCTCAGAGCCGGCCGGCAGCACGCTGAACGGGCGGCTTGACAGCAGCCAGGCGTACGTACGCAACTGCCGGTCCGCCTGCGCCGTCAGCGCCGCCCTTGCCGCCAGGCTGGCGGCCAGGCCGATCACGCAGGCCGCGACGCACAATGCGCAGCAGGCCGCGGCCGCCAGCCGGACCCGAAGCGGCAGCCCGGCAAGCAGCCGGGCGGCCGGCCGCCAGCGGCGCGCGCCGTGGATGGGCACGGATCCAGTCTCATCCCGGTGCCGCGGTCCCGGTAGTCCCTGAGCAGCTCGCCGTTTCAGGCCGGCCGCGCTGGGCAGGTAACCGCACTGCGAGGGCTCAGGCCCTGGGTCAGCGAGGGCCGCCCAGGATCGCCGACCAGAACGGCAGGTGCGCTCCTCTTCCCTATTAATCAGAGCGGAATAGACTTCTACCGTCCGGACCCGTCGCCTTCAGGGGATAGTCACGTGGCCTTGCCAGACTTCTTCATCGCCGGCGTGCCGAAGGCCGGCACCACGGCACTGCACACTGCGCTCGCCAGGCACCCCGGGCTGTACATGTCCGCGGTCAAGGAGCCGAAGTTCTTCCTCACCGACGGTCCGCCGCCGACCACCGGCGGGCCCGGGGACGCCAAGACCTACCGGGAGCACATCTGGCGCCGCGCCGACTATGAGGCGCTGTTCGCCGCCGCGCCGGCCGGCGCGCTGCGCGGCGAGTCGACCCCGTTCTACCTCTACAACCGCGCGGCACTCGGCCGGATCAGGTCGCTGATCCCGGACGCGCGGCTGGTGGTGGTGCTGCGCGACCCGATCGAGCGGGCGCACTCGAACTGGACGCACCTGTGGTCGGCCGGCCTGGAGCCGATGCCCGACCTGCTGTCCGCCTGCGAGCAGGAACCGCGCAGGATCGCCAGCGGCTGGGCGGACTTCTGGCACTACACCGCGCTCGGCCGGTACGGCGAGCAGCTGCAGCACCTGTACTCGGTCTTCCCGCGCGAGCAGGTCCTGGTGTTCAGGTACCGCTCGCTCATCGAGGACCCGGTGCGCGCGCTCGACCAGGTCTGCCAGTTTCTCGGCGTGCAGACCGGCCTGCTGGCCGAGTTGCCGCGGGAGAACGTCACCGCGCACCCTGACCCGACGCTCAGGCACCGGGCGATGTCGGTGGCCGCACGGGCGGGCAGCGCGGTGACCAGCGCCTTGCCCGGCCATCTCGGCTCTGGGCTGACCGACCTGATGGAGCGGCGGCTGCAGCGCGACGCGGCGCCGAGACGGCCGCTGACCTGGGCAGAACGCAAGGCGCTGATCCCCAGGTTCGAGTCGGACATCCGGCTGCTCGAGCTGCTGACCGGCGAGGACTTCAGCGGCTGGCTCGGCCAGCGCGGGGATACCGGCGGCCTGGTCGGGGCGAGGCCGGCCGGCCAGCAGCAGGCACGCAACGGCAGGCCGCGGTCCTACCAGGAGTGAGCGGCCCGCCTGATCGCTGCGGTCAGCGCAGCCTCGGTGGCGACGGCCAGCAAAGCGCCGGTAGCTGCGGTCAACGCGATCGCGGTCGCTACCCTCAGCGCAGCTCGGTGCGGACGTCGTGCGAGCCGTCCGCCCTTGTGTACTCGTAGTACAGCCGCTGCCGCCCGTCGGCGAGCCCGACGATGTCGAGGTACCGCAGCCCGCCGGCGCCATCTGGCGACTGCGCGGCCGGCTCCCGGCCGACGGCCGTCAGCTGCCCCGGCGTGGCGCCCCACGCCACTCCGGTCCGCTCCTCGTAGTTCTCAGCGGCGGTGGCCCGGCCGTCGTAGTAGCCGACCACGCCGTCATCGGTGAACTGGATCGCGCTCACCCGCACGCCGCGCGCGTCCCACTCCCCCGGCCTCGGCTGCAGCGCCGTGCCCTGCCAGGCCCAGGTCAGCCCGTCCGCGCTGGTGGCGTAACCGGTCACCATCTGGTCCGCCTCGTCCGGGTCGGCCAGCGGATGCAGCGACGCCCACAGGTGCCAGCCGTCGGCCCGGCGCACGATCACCGGATCCTTGACGCCGGTTGCCGCGTCGCCAGGCAGCACGACCTCACGCCGCCGCGGGTCAAAGTCGGCCGGGCCGGCCGCCTCGAGCACCTCGACCCGCCAGTGCTTGGTGCCGGTGGTCGCGCAGCTCAGGTAGAGCCGCCAGCGGCCGTCGGGCAGCGCAACCAGCGCCGGGCGCTCAAGCGACTCGGCGTCCATCGACTCCTTGGTGATGGTGGTGATCTTCTCGAACCGCTCGCCGTCCGCCGACCTGGCGATCGCCACCGCGTAGCCGCGGCCGAGCTCGACCGGGCGCCGCAGCCGGTAGGCCAGGTAGATGGCATCGCCGTGGCTGACAGCGCTCGGCGCGCCGACCCAGCTACCCGGCCCGCCGCCCTCGGGAGTCACCGCGATGACCGAGGCCTCTGGCCGGGGGATGAGCGCGGCGGGCAGCGGCGCGAGTTCTTGGCTGATCACAACGGAACAATAGGTCATAACGCACCGTGCCCGCACCAATATCGCTGAACTTTCCCGATGATTCCTATCTGTTAGATCGATTATAATAGACGGGGAACGCGTCGGCTGCCGGCATCTCGGGCCTTGCCTGGATTCTGTGGCCACCCGCAGAATGAGTGGCTCAGGCACGAGCTGCTGCAGCGGACCGACCTCAGCCGAGCGGGGCTAGGGCTGGCCCAGGCGCTGGCTGCCGCTGGAGTGCGGGGAGGTACGAAGTGACCGGCATGCGCTGCAGCGAGTTACCAGTGCGCAGGTCTGCGGTGCGCGCGATCGCGCTCGTGCTGGCCGGGCTGGCGGGTCTCGCCTGGCTCACCGGCTGCGGCTCCGGACACGGCGCAAGCCGGCCGGCCGCAGGCCGGACCAGCCAGGCCGGGCACCATGCCGAGCTGCGCCGGATGCTGGCGCGGCACGCCGACACCGCCTATGTGGTCGACGCCGCCGGGGTACTCCCGGTGAACTTCGCGACCGGCAGGACTGGCCGCCTGATCGCCATCCCCGGCATCAGGGCGGCGGCCATCGCGATCAGCCCTGACGGGCACACGGCCTACGTGTCGACACTGAACTCGGTGGTGCCGGTCTACCTGGCAGCCGGCAAGGCGGGACCGCCGATCAGCGTGCCCGGTGGTGCTGGCGCGATCGCGGTCGCGCCAGACGGCCGCACCATCTACGTGCTGGCCGGCCGCGGTGTCGTTCCGGTTGACCTGGCCTCGCGGCAGATCG
>JASHQL010000040.1 GCA_030039155.1 Streptosporangiaceae bacterium
GCGCCAGTGCGCGCCCTTCGCGGTCACCGACATGACGGCGCGCTCACTGGACACGCAGTCGTAAGGCCCCTGCTTGGTCAGCACCATCTGCACGACCAGCCGCTTGTGCGTCACCGAGACGAGCCGCAGGCTGTAGTCGCAGTTGAACGACGGATATCTGACAGTGCCGACCTTCGACTTGGTCACGGACTTGACGAAGACCGTGATCTTGTAGGGATTCTGCGGAGCTGGCGGCGGAGGTTCCGGCGTCTCAGATGCCTTGCCGCGCCAGGTACCCACCCAGTGCTTGATGCCTGAGCTGGCCGGTGCGTGCCGCACCGACGGACCCGATGATGCCGCTGCTCCCTGCACGCCGGCAAGGACGATCGCGCCGCCGGCAACCGCCATGATGGGCACCATCCAGATCCTGCTCATCCCGCCTCCGTAACTCCCCTGCGCCGCATCTCGGCTAGCGAGAGCGTAAGAGCGGAGGCGTGCCTCCGCAAGAACGGCGCATGCTGATGGGCCTGGCTGCCGCCGCGCGCTTGGTTAGGCTGACGGCGTTGTGCGGCGGACCTCCAGGCGGTGTACGGGAGACGAAGTGCAGGCTAGCGCGGACGACCTGGCCGGGCTCGCCGACGAGTTCTGCCAGGCCAGCATCGCAGGTCACACCGATCGCCCGGTGCAGCTGCTGGCCGCCAGGCCGGAGCTGGCCGGTTACAACCTGGCCACCGCCCTGGTGCTCGGCGACGTCGACAAGGTGGCAGCCGCGATCGAGGCAGACCCGACCGTGGTGACCAGGCGGGATCCACGGTTTGGCTGGCCGGCGCTGCACGCCGCCTGCGCCTCCAGGTGGCATCGGCTGGACCCGTCGCGGGCCGCCGGGCTGCTGGCCGTCGCCACGGCGCTGCTCGATGCCGGGGCTGACGTCAACGGCAGTCCCGAACCTGCCAGGGCGGCCCACTGGACGCCGCTGCTCTGCGCGGTGGCCGGAGCGCCGAACCCGGCGATCACGCAGCTGCTGCTCGAGCGCGGCGCGGTGCCGACCGACGAAGCCCTGTACCTGGCCGGCTTCGAGCCAGATCATCGCTGCCTGCGGTTGCTCCTCGACCACACGGCCGACGTTCGGGCTGTCGCCAGGAAGG
The DNA here is from genome assembly GCA_030039155.1 of Streptosporangiaceae bacterium. Taxonomy (GTDB): domain Bacteria; phylum Actinomycetota; class Actinomycetes; order Streptosporangiales; family Streptosporangiaceae; genus JOPF074. The sequence goes on from JASHQL010000040.1 coordinate 1,125, forward strand.
CGCTCGCCGCGCCGATCAGCGGCGACGACGTGGCGGGCGTCCGGCTGCTGCTCCAGGCCGGCGCCGACCCCGGCCAGTACCACGATGACGATGGGCGGCCGTGCGCGGTGAGCTACGCCGTGGTCAGGTCGAACCGCAGCGCCGAGATCATGGACCTGCTGCTCGCCAGTGGCGCCGACGCGGCCCGGCCGGGACCCGACGGCACATCACCGCTCGCGCTGGCGACCAGCATGGGGCGTGCCGACCTGGTGGAGCTGCTCGGTCAGCACGGCGCGGCCGATGACGCCACCGACGCCGACCGCCTGCTCGCGGCCTGCGTGCGCGCCGACCGCGCGACCGCGGAGCGGCTGGTCTCCGGCCAGCCGGGCCTGCTCAGCCAGCTCACCGGCGAACAGCAGGCCAGCACGATGACCGGCGCCGCCGAGGCCGGCCGCACCGACGCGCTGCGGCTGATGCTCGACCTGGGCTTCGACGTGGCCGCCAGGAGCCCGGACAACGGCAGCACCGCGTTGCACGCGGCCGCCTTCGCCGGCAGCGCGGCCGCGGCCGGCCTGCTCATCGAGCGCGGTGCCGACGTTGAGGCGCGCGACACCGAGTGGGACAGCACGCCGGTCGGCTGGGCAGTGGTCGGGAGCGGAATCCAGCCGGCCGGGAACCCGGCCGCGGACTGGCTGGCCACCACCCGTGCGCTGATCGAAGCCGGCGCGTCGCTTGACGGCATCACGCTCAGCCCTGACGACCTGAAGCCGCCGAGCGCGGCCGTGGCCGACCTGCTGCGCCGGCACGGGGTCCGCGAGGAACCGGGAATCGGTGCATGACCGATGAGAACCGCGGCCCGGCACCGTCCCTACCGCAAAGGAGCCAACAACTTCTGCGCCGCATCTGGAGGCAACAGTGACGGAATCGAGCAGCTCGGCCAAGCCGGAGATAACCGATCGCGCGACCTGGCAGGCGCAGATCGACGACCTGCTGGTCAGGGAGAAGGCGCACACCAGAGAGGGTGACGCGATCGCCGCCGCCCGGCGCAGGTTGCCGATGGTCGAGGTAGACGGATCGGTGCAGGTGACCGGCGAGCACGGCCCCGTTCCCCTGCTTGAAGTCTTTGAGGGCCGGCGCCAGCTGATCGTCTACTTCCACATGTGGCACGATGGCCAGCCCGCGCCTGGCCAGTGCGAGGGCTGCACGTTCTTCAACGGGCAGGTTGGCGAGCTGTCCTACCTGCACTCGCGTGACGTCACCTTCGCGACGTTCTGCGAGGGGCCGTACCAGGAGAGCCGCGCCTACCACGACTTCATGGGCTGGCAGATGCCGTGGTACTCGGCGCGGGACTCACGTGACGCGCTGCTGGCCGGCCGGTGGTTCGGCATGACCCTGAGCTACCTGCGCGACGGTGACCGGGTCTTCGAGACCTACTGGAACAGCGGGCGCGGCACCGAGGCGATGGCGCCCAGCTACGCGCTGCTCGACAAGACCGTGTACGGCCGGCAGGAGTGGTGGGAAGACTCGCCCGCCGGGTGGCCCAGGTCGTTCGGCGACCGCGGCGACCAGTTCCGGAAGGACGGTCGCCCGACCGCGCAGTGGGCAAGGCTCGCGGCCGGGTACTCCGACGACCTGACAGCGAAGGGCGGCTGAGCCCGGTCCGGCTGGGCCTGGTCCGGCCCGGGCCGGTCCGGGTCTGCGTGCTCGCATCGCGACCCGCAGGATCCAGTAGCCTCCCTGCGTGGCCTGCGAGATACCGTTCAGCTACGTTGAGCATCTGCTGACCGTTCCCGCGACGGTCGGCGGGGCCGAGGCGCGGCTCATCTTCGACACCGGGATCCGCGTCAACCTGCTGTCCGCGGCGTTCGCCGGCAAGATCGGCTGCGCGGCTGGCGCCGGGACCTACACCGGCCGCCGGATGTCCGGTCAGCCGGTGACCACCTCGATCGGCACGGTGCGCTCGCTGCAGATCGGCGGCTACCACCTTGCCGATGACGTCGCTGTCGGG
>JASHQL010000391.1 GCA_030039155.1 Streptosporangiaceae bacterium
TCGCCGCCGGGTCATCGGCCCCGAATGTCACTGGCACGAACCTGACCTGGCCCGCCGGCCCGCCCACGCTGCGCTGCACCGCCTGCCGTTTGGCCGCCTGGGTGGCAGGATGGTCCACTTCGAACACCGTCACCTGTCTCATCGCGGGCAGCCGGTAGGCGCGGCTGTCGAACCCGGCGCCCAGGATCACCGCCTGCCGGACCTGGGGAAGCTCGGCCGCGACCTTCTCGTCGATCAGCCTCGTGCGTGCGACGACGCCCCCGCGAACGCAGGGCCAGCGATGATCGATGAACGCCTCGATGAGGGCCGCGGCGACCCGCACTCGCGCCAGCCCGGCCACGACTCGGAACCCGGGGGTGAGAAAGCGGACCGCCAGTGGATCGTCAGCCACTCGGCGACGCGCCGGACGCCGCGCCTCGAGCGCGCGGAACAAGGCGTTCTGCACGGCGGTCCTGCTTGGCTGTCCCTCGCGCAATGCGCCTCCCGTATAAAAAACGGATGTCCGTTCACTTTAGATGATGACCGGCCGCAGCAGCAAGACAGCACGGCCGAAGGCCGCCGGCATCATCATCGGGGCGGTGGATCGTCGATGCCAGGCGGCGGCCTGGCGTTGAGCTGGCAGGCCGCCGAGCTACCAGGCCGGGGACCTTGCCACCGCCTACCAGGTCACCCAGCTCATCACGATGCTCGGCGGTAGCTGACCAGGCGAAAGTTCTGCCGGTCAGATTGAAATTGCCAGTTTCGGCAGGAATCCTTGCAATCGTGATCCATCCGCGGGGGCCCTTGTCGATGCGCCGCGTGCTGGCGCACTGGGTCGTGCTCGCGGCCGCGACGCTGACCACGCTGGTCGTCGCGGTGATCGTCTCGGCGCTCGCGGTGTTCGCCGACCAGGCTCTCCCGCTCGCAGCGCGCCACGACCTGTCGGTCGCGCCAGGCACCGCGATGTCGATCGTCGGCCCGGTGAGCAACAACGGGACCACGGCAACGGCCAGCACGCTGCGCGCGGCGATCGGGCGGTCGCTCGGCGGCGTGCCGTTCAGGTTCTGGTCCGGCACCTGGTCCGACCCACTGGCACTGGTACCAGGCTCGCTGCCTGCCCCGCCGGCCGGGGCGGCCAGCGGAAACAAGCCGCTGCTCGAGGCGGCGGCGCTGGACGGCATCGCCAGCCACGCCGTCCTGGTATCCGGGCACTGGCCGACCGCGCCGGCCGCGCCGACCGCCAGCCAGCCACCGGACGCAGCAGCAACCAGGGCCCCGGCGGTGTCCGCCGGGTTTCCTGCGGCCCTCCCGGCGTCCACGGCAGCGCTGCTGCACGTGTCGACGGGCAACGTGCTCTTGGTCAAGGACGCCATCACCGGGACCCGGATCCGGTTCCGGATCACGGGCCTGTTCGCGCCGCGCAGGTTGTCAGGCGCCGCCGCCTCGTACTGGGCGCTTGACGCCATCCCAGCCAGCGGTGCAAGCCCGCAGAACGGGTACACGACGTACGGCCCGCTGCTGGTCAGCCCTGCCGCCTTCGTGCCGGGCGGGCTCACCGCGGAATCCGGCAGCTGGCTGGCGCAGCCGGACCTGGCGAGGTTCACCGCCGCTGACATGTCGCTGATTTCGGGTCACGTGTCAGCGGTCCGCCAGGCGCTGCTTGGCTCCAGCCTGCTGAGTGGCATGCAACTGTCCACCAGCCTGCCGTCGGTGCTGAGCGCCACCGCCAGCAAGCTGTTCGTCGCCAGGTCACTGCTGGTGATCGGTGCCCTTGAGTTGCTGGTACTCGACCTCGCCGCGCTGCTCGCCGTCGCGCGGCTGCTGGCCAGCCAGCGCGAGGGGGAGACGGCACTGTTCACCGCACGCGGCGCCACCCGCTGGCAGATCTTCCGGCTGGCCGCGGCCGAAGTGATCCCGCTGTGCGCGGCCGCCGCGGCCGCCGGTGCCCTCGCGGGCACCCGGCTCGCTGGCCTGGTCACGACCGCCGGGCCGCTGAAAGCGGCGGGATTGACCGGAAGCCCGGCGCGAACCTGGCTCGACGCGATCGCCGCGGCGCTGGTGGTCACGGTGATCGCCGTGGCCGCCATGCTCGGCCCGGTACTGGCCGGCGGCCCTGCGGCCACTGAGGCCAGGGTCAGGCGCGGCAGGCAGCTCGGGATCATCGGCGCGACTCGGGTCGGCGCGGACATCGCGCTCATCGTGCTCGCGGTGCTGGCTGGCTGGCAGTTGCGCCGCTACTCCGCGGCCATCGGACCGCACGCCACGATTGACCCGGTACTCGTCCTCGCCCCGGCCCTCGCGCTGGCCGGCGGGACCGTCCTCACGTTGCGCCTGCTGCCTGCCGGGGCGAGAGCCGCGGACCGTCTCGCCGGACGCGGACGGCGGCTGATCGCATCGCTGGCCGGCTGGCAGGTGAGCCGCCAGCCGCTCCGCCAGGGCGGGGCCGCGCTGCTGCTGGTGCTGGCCGTCGCCACCGGGACCCTTGATCTCGTCCAGCACGCAAGCTGGACCCGATCCGCCCGCGACCAGGGCTCATTCGTCGCGGGCGCGGACGCCAGGGTCGACACGCCGTCCTCGCTCACGCCGAGCGCGACCGGCGCGATCACCAATGCTGCCGGCGTCCGGCACGCCATGGCGGTGTCCGTCCAGCCTGGCGCGGCGCCAACCGAGATCCTTGCGGTCGACGCGGCCCAGGCGGCGGACACCGTGCTCATCCGCCCTGACCAGGTCAGCATCCCGGAGGCGAGGCTGTTCGGCGAGATCACGCCGAAGTCGCTGCCCGGCACGGAAATCCCTGAGCGCCCGCGCGCCATCACGTTCACCGCGGCTCTCACCGTACGGGGCATGAGCTTCGCGTCGGGCACACTTCCGGTCAGCGCCAGCCGGGCCGGGGCGCTCGGCCGTGGACTCGCGCCAGTCACCGTCACGGTGACCGTGGCCGACAGCACCGGCGACATGTATCAGCTCAGCGCAGGCACGCTGCCCGCCGACGGCCGGCAGCACGTCCTGTCAGCCCCGCTTGGCGGCGCAACCGCCGCCTACCCGTTGCGCCTGGTGCAGATCGCACTGACCTACCAGATGCCCTCGGCCAAGGCCGCAGCACTGAAGCTCACCGTGACCGGTCCGTTGCTGAACGGCTGGCAGGCAACCGCGACTGCGCCCGGCCTCCAGGTCCTGCGCTCCGGGTGCTGCGTCGGCGCCTCCGCACTGCCGGGCAGCCAGACCTGGCAGGCCCGCGGGGACACCGCGAGCTTCAGCTTCAGCTCCGGCTTCGGCCAGGCGGTCGGTAACGGCGGGCCGCCGCAGTCGGTCTCGGGGCAGGTGGCACTCAACGCTCCCGCTGCGCGCGCAGGAGCACCGCTTCCGGCGATCGCCACCAGCGCGTTCGCCGAGGCCAACGGCGTCGGCGTCGGATCGGTACTGCAAGCCGCGCTCAATGGCCTGCAGTTCCCGCTGCGGATCGTCGCGCTGGTGCAGAGCTTTCCCACGGTCAGCGGGAGCGGCGGCGCGCTGATCGTGGACCTGCCGGCCATCCAGCAACGGCTCGTGATCCAGGGCGCCGGGCCGCTGAGCGTCAGTGAATGGTGGCTGGCCACCACGGACCGGCAGATCCCGCCCAGCGTGCGCAGGGCGCTGCCACCGGGCAGCGCGATCACCGGCGCTGCCGAGGCAACCGCGGAACTGACCAGCGACCCGCTCTCCGCGCTGGCGCAGCGGGCGCTGCTCACGCTCGCGGTCGCCGCCGCGCTGCTCGCGATCACCGGATTCTGGGTGTCGATCGCGGCGAATGTCCGGCAGCGCCGCGCCGAGAACGCGCTGCTCGCCGCGCTCGGCGTGAGCCAGCGGCTGGCGGCGCTGCAATTGTGCCTGGAGAAGCTGATGCTCAGCGTTCCCGCCGCCGTGCTCGGTGTCGTCCTCGGCACCGTGGTCGCCAGGCTGCTCGTGCCCGCGGTCACCTTGTCCGCCGCCGCCGCGCAGCCCGTGCCCCCGGCGGTGACGCTGTTTGACCTGCCCCAGACGCTGCCGCTCGCCGCGGCCGTGGCGGTACTTCCCGCGCTGGCGACGGCGCTGGTCATGATCAGGCGACCGGATCCGGCGGCCGACCTGCGCGCAGCGGAGGCGGTCTGACACGAACATCAAATCCGCGGAAGTCACCACCAGGCGGCTGACCGGCATGGGCGGGGTCGCCACGCTGGCGCTCGGCGTCCTCGTCTTCGGCTGCGTGCTCGTCGCGACGGCCGGACCGCGCGAGGCGCTGTACACCAGGACCCGAGCTTTGCAGCACGCGCTGGCTGTCATCCCGGCGCTGGCCCGGTCAATCACCGTGAGCACGACCTGGAGCCAGATGATCGGAGCGGTCATCGCTCAGCCGAACTCCAGCTTCCCCGATGCCGCGCTGGGCAACGCCACGAGCCAGTTCCACCAGGACTTCAACCGTGGCCTCCTGCACCTCGACCCGGTCGCAGCCGACTGGCTCGGCATGACGACCACCCAGCAGGGCGTGCAAAGCGCGCTGGCCGGCACCGGCGGCCACGCGACGGAAATGGAGGTCAGCTACCGTCTCCCGCTGGCCGGTCATGTCCGTGTGCTCGCGGGCAGCCTTGCCACCCCGGCCCCGGCAGCGTCGCGGCGGATCGCCGGCTTCTTCCCGGCGATCAACGTGGCGGTGACGCGGCAGACGGCGGACAGGTTCGGCCTGCGGGTCGGCTCGGCGGTGCAGACCGCCGGCCCGGCGACCGCGCAGTCGGGGGCGTCCTTGATCACGCTCAGGGTCACCGCGATCGTGGCCGAGCGCCGGCCGGCTTCGGCCTTCTGGCAGGCCGACCCGTCGCTGGACAAGCCCGAGCTGAATGTGCCGGTCACCTCGCCGCCGTACTGGACATCTGGCGCGTTCGCGCTGCCCGGCGAGTCCGCCGCGGTCCAGCATGACTACGGCCCGACGTTCCTGGACATGCAGTGGGTACTCCCGGTCGACATCGGCGCGCTGCAGGGCGGCCAGGCGCAGCCGCTGGAGGCGGTGCTCAACAGAGTCGTCATTACCGCGCCGCGGCTGCTCGGCCCGCTTGGCAACGTCGGCAACATCGTCACGGTCAGCTCGGGCCTGCAGCAGGCGCTGGCATCGTTCGGGTACGACGCCGCCGCGGTCGACGGGTTGCTGTGGCTGCTGTACGTGAGCCTCGCCGTGATCGGCGCCATCGTGCTGCTGCTGGCCGCGCGGATGATCGTGCTGCGGCGCGCCACCGAACTCGCGATGCGCCGGGCACGCGGCGCGACGCTGCTGCAGGTCGGGCTGGCCGCCGGGCGCGGGGCAGTGATCGGCTGCATCCCGGCCGCGGTGCTGGCGGGCGCCCTCGGGGTGCTGCTCGTGCCGGGGCCGGAGCCGCCGGGCGGCTGGTGGCCGGCGGTGGCTGTGCTCGTGGCCGCGGTCGGCTGGCCCGCCGTTCTTGGCGCCTGGCAGCAGCGGACGCCGCGCACCGGTCGCGGCAAGGCCGCGCGCGGCTACACCAGGCCGGGACAGACAGGACCGAGCCAGCCGAGCCTGGGTTACGGCGCGCTGGGTTACGACAGGCGGCGCCGGCGCCGGTTCCGCGGCGGGATCCGGCCGGTGGTCGAGGTGACCGCCGTGCTTGCCGCGATCACCGGAATCATCGTGTTCCGGCAGCAGGGCACGCAGCCAGGTACCGCGGTGAACCTGTACACCGCCGCCGCCCCCGTGCTGGTGGCCATCCCCGCCGTGATCGTCGTGCTGCGGATGTACCCGCTGATCCTGCGCGGGCTGCTGCGCCTGGCCGCCCGCGGGCGGGGCGCCACCGGGTTCCTCGGCATGGCCCAGGCCGCGCGCGCCGCGCTCACCCCCTCGCTGCCGGCGTACGCGCTCGTGCTGGCGATCACCGTGGCCGCCTTCGCCGGCATGGTGCGGGACGCGGTGACCCGCGGCGAGGTCACCGCTTCGTGGCAGGCGGCGGGCGCGGACGTGACCGTGTCAACCGTGGATACCGGCGGGACGATCCCGGTGGCCGCCCAGCGCGCGTTCGCTGCCGTGCCGGGAGTCGAGCACGCCGCGGTGGCGTCGGAATGGACGCTGACCCCGCCCCGCGGCGCCAGCGTGACCGTCATTGCGGTCGACGCGGCCAGGTACTCGGCGCTCGTGGCGTCGTCCAAGACCTGGCCCGCCGTCGACCCTGGGCTGTTGACCGCGGACAGGGTGCTGGCCTCCCCGCAGGCCAGAGCGGCATTCGGCGGCCATCACACGGTGACGCTGAACTTCGGCGGCACGCCAGTCAGGGTGCGCGTCGCCGGCACGCTGTCCGGCACTCCGGCGCTACCAGGCGGCGGGCCGTTCGTCCTGCTGCCCGAGTCCCTGGTCGCCCGCCTGCCCTACATCGCGCCCAACGTCGTGCTGCTGAACGGGCCGCGGATCGACGTCGCCAGGCTCACCAGGCTGGTGACCAAGATGCTGCCCGCCGCAACGACCACGGTTCGCTCGCAACTGCTCGACGACCTGGCTGGCGCTCCCGTGCAGCTCGGCGCCTTCCCGCTGTTCGCGCTCGCCCTGACGGTCGCCGCGGGCCTCGGGCTTGCGGTGATGCTGCTGCAGTTGGCGCTCGGCGCGGCGGACCGGGAGGCGACCCTCGCACGGCTGGCGACGATGGGGTTCGGCGGACGGCGCCGGGGCCTGCTGGTGCTGCTCGAAGTGCTCCCAGCGGTGATCGCCGCGGCGGTCGCGGCCGTCGCCGCCGCGCTGGTGCTGCCGCGAATCGTCGCGCCGGTGATCAACCTGTCGGTCTTCACCGGATCCGCCGCCCGGGTGCCGCTGGTGCCCGACGTGCCGTCGATCGCGCTGCCGATCACCGGGCTGGTCGCGCTCGCCGCAGTGACGCTGACCATCGAGATACGGGCACGGCGCAACGTCGTGTCGACCCTACGCGGAGGTGACTGAGTTGGCTGGGCTCGAGGCGCTCCGGGCAGACGAGGCACGAAGATCCGCGGCCGGCTATGGCGATGGAGCGCTGATCGTGTGCGACCGGCTGGTCCGCGTGTACAGCGCCGAGGGCATCGAAGTACAGGCGCTGCAGGGCCTTGACCTGGTCATCGCGCCGGGCGAACTGACCGCGATGGTGGGCGCATCGGGATCCGGCAAGTCCACCCTGATGAACATCCTGGCCGGGCTCGACGCGCCGACGGCCGGCGTGGTCAAGGTGGCCGGGCACGACCTGGGGTCGATGGCAGCGCGCGAGCGCGTGCACTACCGCCGTTCGGTCGTCGGGTTCGTCTGGCAGCAGACATCGCGGAACCTGCTGCCGTACCTGACCGCGCTGCAGAACATCCAGCTGCCGCTGCGGTTTGCCAGCATGTCGCAGCCGGCGCGCCGGTCGCGCGCCCTGGAACTGCTGGAAATGCTCGGCGTCCCGCACTGCGCGCGGCGGCGGCCGGACGAGATGTCAGGCGGCGAACAGCAGCGCGTCGCGATCGGCGTGGCGCTGGCTGGCGCGCCGACGCTGCTGCTGGCAGACGAGCCGACCGGCGAACTGGACAGCGAGACAGCCGCCGATGTCTTTGGCGCGCTGCAGGCGGCCAACGCTGAGCTTGGCGTCACGGTGCTGGTCGTGACGCACGACTCCGACGTCTCCGGGATGGCCAGGAGAGTGATCGCAATCGCGGACGGGCGGACGAGCACGGAGACGCTGCGGTCCGCACCGGCGGACGGCGGCGGGCCCGGGCACGCGGTGGAGTACGCGGTGCTCGACCGGTCCAGGCGGCTGCAACTGCCTGAGGAGATGGCCGACGCGCTCGGCATGCGGGATCGGGTCCGCCTGGAAGCGGAGCCCGACCACATCGGCGTGTGGCCGGACAGCCCGGCTGCCCTGCCCGCCAGCGATGCGCAGCCGACGGGTGACGAACATGCTTGACGTGCGGGATGTCACGCGGACCTACCGGAGCGGGCCGACGGCGACGGCGGCGCTGCGCGGCGCCACGTTCACCGTCGGGGAGGGCAAGCTGGTCGCGCTGCGCGGGCGGTCGGGATCAGGGAAGACGACGCTGCTCAACATTATCGGCGGCCTCGACAGGGCAGACGCCGGCTCGGTGTGCATCGCCGGGCAGGACGTCACCGCGATGGGCGACCGGGAGCGGCTGCAGCTGCGGAAGCAGACGGTGGCCTACATCTTCCAGTCGTTCGGGCTGCTGCCCGTGCTGTCCGCCGCGGAGAACGTCGGCGTGCCGCTGCGGATCGCCGGGGTCGCGCCGCAGGAGCGGGAATCGCGCGTCGAGTTGATGCTGTCCATCGTCGGACTCGCCGACCACGCCAGACAGCGCCCAGCCGAGCTGTCCGGCGGTGAGCAGCAGCGCGTCGCGATCGCGCGGGCGCTCGCCGCACGGCCGTCCTTGCTGCTCGCCGACGAGCCAACCGGCCAGCTTGACCACGCGACCGGCCGGCAGATCATGCGGCTGCTGCAGACCGTCGTCCAGTCGGAGGGCGTGACCACGCTCGTCGCCACCCATGACCCGGCGATCCTCGACATCGCCGATTCCGTGCTGCACCTGGTCGATGGCAAGATCGCCGCGCCATCGCC